>DATENJ010000143.1:0-7101 GCA_035275125.1 Actinomycetes bacterium
CCGGGGCCTCGATGGTCCGCTGCACGGCGGCGACCTGGTCGCGCTCGAGGAGCGTTGCCGCGTCAGCCGGGGAGGTCGAGGCCAGCAGGGAGAGTGCTCCGATCATCAGGGCGGTGGCCGCGGCCAGGGCGACCAGCAGGATGGTGACTCTGGAGACGATGCGGGTGGTCATGTCGCTCACTCCCTCCCGGTGGCGGCCTCTTGGCATACCAGCAGTCTCGGTCGTCGGGGCGGGACCGGGCAGTCCACGCGCCGACACCTGGACTGTCGCCTTGCTGACGTTCCGTTGCCCGGGGAGCGCCCGGCCGGGCCCCGGCACGGCGTAAGCTCCGGCCGACGTGAACCTCCAGCACAGGGCCGGCGTCCTGGCTCGGACCGAGCTGTTCGGTGGGATCGACGAGGCGACGCAGCGGCGGATCGCCGAGCGCGTGGCCGAGCGGGTCGTCGAGCGAGGCCAGTGCGTGTTCGTACAGGACGAGCCGGGCGACCGCATGTACGTCCTCGCCGAGGGCGCGGTGAAGCTGTTCGTCGCCTCGCGAAACGGCGGCATCGTCGAGCTGGTCCGCCACCGGCCGCCGGCCACCTTCGGCGAGGTCGCCCTGCTGGACGGAGGGCCGCGGTCGGCCTCGGCCGAGGCCGTCGAGCGCTCGACCCTGCTGATGGTCACCCGGGCCGAGCTGCTGCGCCTGCTCCGGGCCGAGGACCAGGTGGCCGAGGCGCTGCTACGGACCCTGGGCACGATCGTCCGCCGCACCACCCGCCAGGTCAGCGACCTGGCGTTCCTCGACCTCCAGGGGCGGATCGCTCGGCAGCTGCTGGCCCTGGCGGTCGAGGACGAGGAGACGGCCCACACCCGCCGGGTCACCCAGGCCGAGCTGGCCTCGATGGTCAGCGGGGCCAGGCAGACGGTCAACCAGGCGCTGCGGTCGCTCGAGTCCCGCGGCTACATCCGGGCCGACGGCCGCGGCTTCGAGATCCTCGACCGGGAACGGTTGGAGCTCCTGGCCGAGCGGTAGAGAAGGTTTGCCAGGATGTCAGCTAGGTGACAGCGCCGCCCGCGGGAAGGCTCTTTGATGGCGGGGCGCACCGTCCAGGTGGGAGGTCAGCCGCGCGTGCAGGTGAATGGTCACGACGATCCCGGTCAGGTGGGCCGGGTACCGCCGGTCTGTGAGTTCCTCGAGGACCTCAGAGGCCGGCGTGCCGTCGTCACCGGCGCCGCCCGCGGCATCGGCGAGGCGATCGGCAAGTGGCTGATCATGGCCGGGGCCGAGGTCACCGTGGTCGACAAGGATGCCGGCCAGCTCAAGGAGACCTTCCGCACCGAGGACTGCCAGGTCATCGAGGCCGACCTCCACACCGAGGACGTTGCCGGCGTTGCCGACGAGCTGACCAGGAACGGACCGGTCGAGCTGGTGGTCAACAACGTCGGCATCACAACGCCCCACCGGCTGCTGGAGATCGGGCCCACCGAGCTCGACCTGGTGCTCGGGACCAACCTCAGGGGGCCGTGGCTGTTCACCGACCGGCTGGTGAAGGCGCTGATCCAGGTCCAGACCCAGACCCCGGACCGGGTCCCGCGGCCGCGCGGGTCGATCCTGTTCATCTCCTCACTGCACGACCGGTTCGTGGCCCGCGAGGCCCACTACAGCGTCAGCAAGGCCGGCGTTTCCATGCTGGTGCAGGCGATGGCCAAGGACCTCGGCCGGCACCGGATCAGGGTGAACGCGATCTCACCCGGCTGGATCAGGACCGCGGAGGACACCGGCACTCCGGAGCAGGTGGCGAAGTACGCCCGGCTGCGGCCGCGGATCCCCGCCGGCCAGGCCGGCGTTCCCGCTGACGTCGCCCGGGTCGCGCTGTTCCTGCTCAGCGACGCCTGGTCGGGGTATGTCACCGGCCAGAACATCGCCGTGGACGGCGGGCTGTCGCTGCACAACTGGCTGGACGAGTAGCGGCCCCCGGGGCGTCAGCGCCACCAGCGCCACGCCGGCGTACACCAGCAGCCAGCGGTTGGCGGGCACGGCCACGGCCAGAGCGGCCATCGCCAGCCCGAGCACCACACGGTGACGCAGGCGCATCGGCACCTCCCGGTCGCGGCCGCTCGGACAGGTCCTCCAGCAAGGATGCCCACTCCCGGACCGGTGGAACCGTCGCCTGCCCGACCGGCCAGGTGTCAGCTTCCTGACATCTGGCCGCCGGCCCGCCGACGTGGGCAGGCCTTGAAGCCGCGGCTCAGACCGGCGACTATCTTCGTGGAGTGGTGCATCACGGTAGAGCGGGGCAATCAGCCCGACGGCCGCCCGGCCCGGGCCGAAGGTGATGGCGGACCAGCTGGTGGTCGCCGCCCTCCGCGTCGTGTTCCTGGCCTACATCACCCTGGTGCTGCTGCACTCCACCCTTGAACGGGTGTACGCGCTGCGCAGCCGCCGCCAGCGCCGGGCCGCCCAGGTCGCGGCGGCTCCCGACCCGGTCGGGTGGCCGGCGGTCGACGTGGTCATCCCCTGCTTCAACGAGGACCCGCCGCTGCTGGAGGCCTGCTGCCGCTCGGTCGCCGGCCAGGACTACCCGGGAACGATGCGCGTCTGGCTGGTCGACGACGGCTCCCGCAACCAGCCGGCTCTGCTGGCCGTCTACGAGCGGTGGCGGGAGGAGCGCGGCTGGGACATCCGGCTCCTTGGCGAGAACATCGGCAAGCGGGCCGCGCAGGACGAAGCCGTCCGGCGCGGCACCGGCGAGCTGCTGGTGCTGATGGACTCCGACACCGTGCTCGCCCCTGACGCCATCCGCCAGGCCGCCGCCGCCTTCCGGGAGGAGCAGGTGGGGGCGGTGTCGGGCAGCATCGGAGTACTGAACGCCCCCACCAACCTCCTCACCCGGCTGATCCACCACCGCTACCGCCTCCGCTTCCAGGTCGAGCGGCCGGCCCAGGGGTTCTTCACCTCGCTGCTGTGCTGCTCGGGGCCGTTCGCTGTCTACCGGCGCAGCCTGCTGGACGAGCTCTGGCAGCGGTACCTGACCCAGACCTTCGGCGGCGTCCGCTGCACCAACGGTGACGACCTGCACCTGACCAACCTGGTCCTGGCCAGCGGCCACCAGGTGCTGTTCGAGCCGCGGGCGATCGCCAGCACCAACGTGCCCAGGTCGCTCGGCCAGTACCTGCGCCAGCAGCTGCGCTGGAACCGCAGCTTCTACCGGGAGCTGCGCTGGACCTTCGACGGCATCCGTTCCCGGCATCCCTACTTGGTCCTTGACGTGCTGGCCAGGGCGCTGCTGCCCCTGCTGCTGGCCGCCGCCCTCCTGCTGCTGGCCTCCGAGGGGCTGCTGGTCGGCTGGGAGCTGCTGGCCACCGACCTCAGCCTGGCCCTGGCGATGCTGTGTGTGACAGCCGCGTTCCTGCTGGTGCACGGGGCCAGCGTCCCGTTCCTGCTGCTGTACGGGCCGCTGCATGTGGTCCTGCTGGTCCCGGTCCGGATCTACGCCCTTGTCACCCTGTCCAGACCCAGTTGGGAGACCCGCTAGGGCGGTCAGCTGCGGGTGCGGGAGAGCAGCCGCCTGGCGCTGCGCTCGCCGACCTCGTTGCCCTTCTCCTGGAACAGGGCGATGGCCCGCTCCAGCTCGTGCGCCGACTCGCGCCCGCGGCCGCTGAGCAGCAGCACCTCGGCCAGGTCGACATGGGCCTCGGCCCGGGAGTCGAGCTGGTCGGTCTTGCCGGCCAGGTTGACGGCCTCCCTGGCCAGCTGCTCGGCCTCGTTGTGCTCGCCCCGCCGGGCGATGGCGATGGCCCGGATCGACCGCCACTTGATCTGGACGTCGGCCTGGTCGGGGGCGGCCAGCCGCTCGCAGGTGCGGGTGATGTCTTCGGCGTCGTCGTTGCGGTTCCGCTGCAGCCGGACCCTGGCCAGCAGCGCGGCCACGTTCACCCGTGGCCCGGTGCCGCCCATTTCCTCGAGCTGCGCGTGGCCGGCCCGCAGGACCTCCTCGGCGGCGGGCAGGTCCCCGGCAAGCATCTCCACCATCGCCCGCGAGATGCAGTCGACCGCCCTCGGCAGCAGCGACCCCTCCTCCCTGGTGATGGCGGTGGCCGCCTCCACGAACCGCCTCGCCTCGTCCAGGTCGCCGCGGTGGGCGGCCACCCTGGCCAGCACCCGGTAGGCGGTGGCGGCCAGGCTGGAGACGCCGCTGCGCTCGGCCTCGGCCAGGGCCTCGCGGCTGCGCCCCTCCACGACCTCCAGCGGCAGCGGCCCCCAGTACAGGGTCAGGCAGTGCATGCCGATGGCGTTGGCCTCCCAGCCCGGGTCCTTGGCCTCGCGAGCCAAAGTCCTGGCCCGCTCGGCGGCGGCCTCGGCCTGGGTGAGGCGGCCCCTGGTCCAGTCCAGGTAGGCGAGCAGGTGCCAGGCCTTGGCCAGGCCCAGGCGGTCCCCGAGGCGCTCGAAGGCGGCGATGGCCAGCTCGACCTCGTCGCGGCCCTCCTTGAGGAACTGTCGCGGGTCGTGGACGGCGGTGATACCGAGCCGGCCGATGGTGGCGTGCAGGGCCAGGCCCTCGTTGCCCACCGCCGTGGCCGACCGGGCCAGCTCCTCGTAGGCCCTGGTCGCCTCGGTGAGCTTGCCGTTGCTCTGCTGGGCCTCGGCCAGCGCCGGCAGTGACCGGAGGCGCAGGGGATGGTCGGCCGGGAGCAGGCGGACCGCCCGGCCCAGCCAGGCCTGGACGAGCCTGGTGTCGCCGCGGACGGCGGCCCGCTGACCGGCGGCCGCGTAGCGCTCCCCAGCCCGTCTGGCCAGCTGCTTCATCTGGTCGCCGCCCGGGTCGAGCCTCCTCGCGTAGCGGTAGGCCTCGTAGAAGTGGTGGCCGACGATCTCGTCGAACTGGCTGCGCCGGTCCTCGGTCTCCCGCTCCAGCCAGTCGGCGTAGCGCTCGTGCAGCTCGGCCCGGCGGTCGTCGGGCAGCCGCCCGTAGGCCACCGTCTTGATGGTGGCGTGCCGGAACCGGTAGCCGGGGCCGCTGTTGGGCGGCAACGGCGCCGAGGTCGGGCCGTGGTCGGCGCGGATCAGGTCGTGGCGGACCAGCTCCTTGAGCCCGGCGGTGAGGTCGGCCGCCGCGGCGTCGGGGTGGAGGGCCTCGACGTCGCCGAGGTGGAACTGCTGGCCGACGACCGCCGCCGGCTCAATCACCGCCCGGCCGCGGGGGCCGAGCCGGTCAAGGCGGGCCAGCAGCAGGGCGTGGATCGAGGTCGGCACCGTCGGGGCCCGACGGTCGGCCGTCTCCTCGGACTCGACGCTGAGCGTCCAGCGGCCGTCGGCCGCCCCGAGCCGGCCCTCGTCCCTGAGGTTGCTGACCAGCTCCTCGACCAGGAGCGGGAAGCCCTGGGCCCACTCGCTGACGTGGGCCTGGACGGCCTGGTCGACGCGGCCGCCGAGCAGGTGGACGACCAGCTGCTCGCCCTCCCGCTCGGGCAGTGGGGAGAGCAGGAACGACAGGGTGTTGGCCTTGCCGCCCGGCCACTGGGCCCGGCGCGCGAACAGCTCGTCCGGCCGGGCCATGCACAGCAGCATCAGCGGCGCGTCGGCGTACTCGGCCACGTGCTCGACAGCGTCGAGCAGGATCGGGTGGGCCCACTGGAGGTCGTCGATGACCACCACCAGCGGGCGGCGGCGGGCCAGCGTCTCCAGCAGTCGCTCCAGCGCCCAGAAGGTGTCCTCGGGCAGGCCGGCGTCCTGCCCGAAGCCGAGGAGCTGGGCGATCCGCTCGGTGACCAGGCTGCCCCGCTCCACTCCGGCGAGCAGCTCGGCCAGCCGGGCCTTGGCCTGCTCGGGCGAGTCGTCGGGGCCGATCCCGGCCGCCTGGCGGACGACCTCGACCATCGGCCACATGGTCGCACTGTCCCCGAAGGCCGGGCAGTGGCCCTGGAGGACGCCGGCCTGGTCGCTCAGGCCGGCCACGAACTCGTCGACCAGGCGGGACTTCCCGACCCCGGCCGAGCCGAGCACGCTGACCAGGTGGCAGGTGCCTTCGGCGGCGGCCCGTTCGAACAGCTGCTGGAGGAGCTGCTGCTCGCGAGCCCGCCCGACCATCGGCGCGATCGGCCGTCGGGCCCGGCCGGGGCGGTCGGGGAGCACCTCGAGGAGCCGCCAGACGTTCTGCGGCTCGGCGGCGCCCTTGACCGTCAGCGGCCCCGCCGGCTCGGCCTTGACCGCGTCGGCCACCAGCCGGTAGGTCTCCTCGCCGAGCAGGATCTCGCCCGTCCCGGCCAGCTCCTCGAACCGCTTGGCCAGGTTGACGGGCGTGCCGGTGAGCTCCTCCTCGAGGGTGCCGGCGTCGCGGACCAGCACGTTGCCGGTGTTGATGCCGAGTCGCACGTGGAACTCGAGGCCGCGCTGCTCGCGCACCTCCTTGGCCAGCTCGTCCAGGGTGGTGCGGAGCTCACCAGCCGCCCGCACGGCCCGCAGCGCGTCGTCCTCGTGCAGCTCGGGGACGCCGAAGGCGGCCATGAAGCCGTCGCCGTGCCGTTTGCCGACGCTGGCCCCCCGGTCGCCGAGGGTCCGGCGGACCGCCTCGCCGTAGCGGTCGAGGAGGCGCTGCATCGGGAGGGGGTCGAGCTCGCGCTCCAGCTCGGTCGACTTGACCACGTCGCAGAAGACCACGGTGACGATCCGGAACTCCTGGGTGGTGGCCCGGTCCGTGAGCCGGTGGCCGCACTCGGGGCAGAACCTGGGCTGGTCGACCAGGCCGTTGCCACAGTTCGGGCAAGTCGTCATGTGAGTGAGTATATGGACGAACAGGCACGGGAACCGTCCTGTTGGTGACAGTTCCAGCAAGCGGCTCGATCGTCAGGAATTCGGGTACTCGAACGGGCGGCCGCTGGCTAGGCTGTGGGTGGGGAGACCAAGAGCGAGGAGTGGAGCGGTGGCGCCGGAGCGCAAGCGGAGTGCGCGGGACTACGAGCAGGCGCTGAAGCGCCAGGAACTGGCCGCCGGCCGGGCCCTGGTCCAGGCCCTCCCCGCGGAGGGGCCGCCGGGGGCGCGCGAGCTGGCCGCGGCCAAGCGGGTGCTCACCCAGGCCCTGTTCGAGCTGCGGCGCCTCGGCCGCGACCTCGACGAGCAG
>DATENJ010000144.1:0-3598 GCA_035275125.1 Actinomycetes bacterium
GGGCGGGGGCGACGGGGTCGGGACAGTGGGTGCTCATGGCCATCATGCTAGACAGGCGCAATGGCGTGGAGAATACTCAGGGCAAGGCGTTGTCGCCTCCCTACCGACAGCATGAAAGGAGTTCCGCGGCGATGGGTTTGCGAACCGAAAGATCCCTTGATGCCACCGACTGGCGGCTCCTGGAGGAGCTGCAGGCGGATGGGCGGCTGTCCTACAACGAGCTCGGGCGGCGGGTCAGCCTGTCACCGCCGGCGGTCGCCGAGCGGGTGCGGCGGCTGGAGGACCTCGGCGTGATCGTCGACTACCAGGCCCGCGTGGACCCGGCCCGGGCTGGCCTGCCGCTGACCGCGTTCGTCCAGATGCGCTGCCGTCTGGACCGCTGCCTGCTCAAGACCAGCCAGGCCAGCGACTACCCTGAGATCGTGGAGATCCACAAGCTGACCGGCGACTACTGCTCGATGCTGAAGGTGCGGGCGGCCTCCATGGAGCATTTCGAGGGGCTGCTGGAGCGGGTCGGCCAGCACGGCGAGATGCGCACCTCGATGGTGCTGTCGACCCAGTACGAGGGCCGCCCGGTCCAGCCCCAGCCCGACGAGTTCCTCCACGCCACCCGGTCCCAGGGCTGGAACACGCCCCAGCGGTCATGACCAACAGCCAGCTCGAGTCGGCCCGGATGGTCACGCCGGAGGCGGTGGCGCTCGAGTTCCGGACGGCCAACCTTGGCTCGCGCATCCTCGCCTACCTGATCGACATGGTCGTCGTGGTCGTCGGCATCCTGGCCGGGCTGTTCGCGGTGGCCCTGCTCGGGCAGGCGAGCGACGTGGTCGTGCCGGACTGGGTGGCCCTGACCATCGTGCTGGTCCTGCTGCCAGCGTGGTGGCTCGGCTACTTCATCGCCTTCGAGACCCTGTGGCGGGGGCGGACTCTGGGCAAGGCGGCCCTCGGGCTGCGGGTGGTCACCAAGGAGGGGGCGCCGATCCGGTTCCGCCACGCGGCCATCCGGGGGCTGCTGGGGCTGGTCGACTTCCTGATCCTCGGCGGCTTCCTGGCGGTCGTGTTCATCCTGTTCACCAGGGACAACCAGCGGCTCGGGGACCTGGTCGCCGGGACCCTGGTACTGCGCGAGCGCAGCGCCCTGGCCGCTCCGGCGCCGGTCAGCTTCACGCCTCCGCCGGGGCTGGAGCACTACACCGCCACCCTCGACCCGAGCGGGGTCGGCAACGAGGAGTACCAGGCGGTGCGGACGTTCCTGCTGCGGGCGCCCAGCCTGTCGCCCGGCCCCCGCTCGGCCCTGGCCCTCCAGCTGGCCAACCCGCTGGCGGCCCGGCTGCGCCCGCCGCCACCGCCCGGCATCTCCCCCGAGCTCTACCTCCAGTGCGTGGCCGCCGCCTACCAGCAGCGCCAGCGCCTGGCCGCCCCCCCTACCGCGACCGCGGGGTCGTCGGTGGGGGCTGTGGACAGCGCCGCGCGCCCCCCTTCCGGGCCTGCTAGCGTCCCCCTCCGGGAGGCCGGACCCGGAGCCGGGTCGTTGAACGCTGGCCGAGGGGCCGGACCCGGGACCGGGGCGCTCAACGCTGGCCGAGGGGCCGAGCCCGGAGCCGGATCGGTGGAGGCCGCCCCGGAACCCGGGGCCCCGGAACCCGCGGCGCCGGAGCGCCGGGAGCGGGCCGGGGAGGGCGGGGGGCCCTCCCCGGTGGTGTCGGACGGGTTCGCCCCGCCGGGGTGAGGGTGGGTCAGGTGCCCTCGGTCCAGGAGTGGAGGTAGCTCTCCTGGGCGTCGGTCAGGGTGTCGATCTCGATGTCCATGGTGGTCAGCTTGACCTTGGCGACCTCGGCGTCGATCTCGGCCGGGACGTCGTGGACCCGGACCTCGAGGTCCTGCTGACGCGACAGCCACTCCAGCGACAGCGACTGGTCGGCGAACGACATGTCCATGACCGCGGCCGGGTGGCCCTCGGCGGCGCCCAGGTTGACCAGGCGGCCCTCTGCGACCAGGTTGATCCGGCGGCCGTCCTCAAGGGTGAACTCCTCGACGTTCTCGCGGACCCGGACCACCGTGCGGGCCAGGTCGGCAAGGGCGGCCTTGTCGATCTCGACGTCGAAGTGGCCGGAGTTGGCGATCACGACCCCGTCCTTCATGACCTCGAAGTGCTCGCGCCGCATCACGTCACGGTCGCCGGTGACCGAGACGATCACGTCGGCCTCGCGGGCCGCCTGGGACATCGGGGCGACCTTGAAGCCCTCCATGGCCGCCTCGAGGGCGCGGATCGGGTCGACCTCGGTGACGACAACCTTGGCCCCGAGGCCGCGGGCCCGCATGGCCAGGCCCTTGCCGCAGTAGCCGAAGCCGGCGACCACGAAGGTCGTGCCGGCCAGCAGGAGGTTGGTGGCCCGCAGGATGCCGTCGATGGTCGACTGGCCGGTGCCGTAGCGGTTGTCGAACAGGTGCTTGGTCGGGGTGTCGTTGACGGCGATGATCGGGTAGGCGAGGGCGCCCTCCCGCTCCATCTGGCGCAGCCGGATGACCCCGGTGGTGGTCTCCTCGGTGCCGGCCGTGACCTCGGCCAGCTGGTCGCGCCGCTTGGTGTGGAGCAGGGTGACCAGGTCGCAGCCGTCGTCCATGGTGATGTTGGGCCGGGTGTCGAGGGCCGCCTCGAGGTGGGCGTAGTAGCCGTCGGTGTCGACCCCGCGCCGGGCGAAGGTGTCGATGCCGTAGTGCTCGACCAGCGCGGCCGCGGTGTCGTCCTGGGTCGACAGCGGGTTGGAGGCACACAGCACGACGCTGGCGCCGCCGGCCTTGAGGGTGCGCATCAGGTTGGCGGTCTCGGTGGTCACGTGCAGGCAGGCCGCGACCTTGAGGCCTTCCAGGGGCCGTTCCTTCTCGAAGCGGGCGCGGATGTCGCGCAGCACCGGCATGTGCTTGTCGGCCCACTCGATGCGCAGGCGCCCCTCGTCAGCCAGGGCGAGGTCGGTGACGTCGTACGGCAAAGCTCCTCCTCCGGTTCGGATGAGATGAATGGGTGAAGGCTACCGGATCAGGCCGCGGCAGCAGGGAGCAGTGACAGCACCAGGTCGCGGAAGCGGGGGCGGACGACGGCCGCCACCTCCAGGACCTCGGCGTGGCTGGTCGGGGTGCCGCCGGGCCGGTGCACGTTGGTGATGGCCGAGATGGCGGCCACCCGCAGGCCGTGGGCGCGGGCGGCGATCACCTCGGGCACGGTCGACATGCCGACGGCGTCGGCACCCCAGGAGCGGAACATGGCGATCTCGGCCGGGGTCTCGTACGAGGGACCGGCGGCAGCCAGGTACACGCCCTGACGGACGGGGACGCCCTTGGCCTCCCCGGCCTCGACCGCGGCCGCCCGCAGGGCCGGCTCGTAGGCGCCGGCCAGGTCGACGAAGTCGGGGGCGCCGCGCAGCGGGTTGTCGAACAGGAAGCTGATGTGGTCGGTCAGGACCATCAGGTCGGCCGGGTCGAAGTCCAGGTTGAGGCCGCCGGCGGCGTTGGTCGCGACCAGGGCCCGACAGCCGACCTCGGCCGCGACCCGGGTCGCGAACGCGACCTCGGCCGCGCTGTAGCCCTCGTAGGTGTGGACCCG
>DATENJ010000145.1:0-9786 GCA_035275125.1 Actinomycetes bacterium
CCCCAGGGCCGCCGCATGACCTGCCCGCAGGTGCTCCTCGGCGGCGTCCAGGTCCCCGGTCCACAGCTCGGCCGTGCCGAGGCCCGAGAGCGCCAGCGCCCGGGCGGCGCCGGCAACCCCGCCCAGGTCGGCGCCGTCGCCAAGCTCCAGGTGCGCCGCGAGCGCCGCACGACCGGCGGTCAGCGCCTCGCCGAGGTCTCCGGTCCGGCCAGCCCGGAGCAGGCGACAGATCGCCAGGACCAGGTCGAACCGGGGGCGCCGGTCGTCGGCCAGCAGGTGCTCTCGCTCCCGGGCCAGCTGCAATGCCGCCTCCGTGGCGTCGTCCGCGGCGGCGATCCGCTCGGCGGCACTCAGCAACCCGAGCTCCGGGTGGAGGTTCACCACGTCGGCCGGAAGCCGGTCCAGCAGGTCCCGGAAGGCGTGCCGCTCGCCACGCAGGACCAGGCCGAGCCCATGCTCGCCGGCGAGCTCGGCCACATAGTCCCAGTCGTCCGCCGCGGCCGCCTGCTGGATTGCGTCGGCCGGCAGTCCGCGTCCGGCGTACCAGCGCGCCGCCCGGCGGTGCAGCCCGGTGACCTCGTGCGGTGCCTCGCGCCGCAGCTCATAGCGCAGCAGCTCGGCGAACAGCGGGTGGTAGCGGTACCACTCGCGGCGGGCACCGAGGGTCACCACGAACGCGTTGGCCCGCTCCAGCCGGGCAAGGGTCCGCTCGCCGTCGTCCCGCCCGGTGAGCGCGTCGGCCAGCTCACCGCTCAGCTGGTCGACCACGCAGGTCCGCAGCAGGAAGCTCCGCAGCTCGGCCGGCTGCCGCTCGAGCACCTCAGAGACCAGGTAGCCGGCGAGGCTCCGGTCGTCTCCGGCCAGCTCCATGACGAAACGGTGCCGGTCGGGCTGGTGCTGCATCGACACCGCGGCCAGGCGCAGCCCCGCCGCCCATCCCTCGGTGCGGGCCTGGAGCACGGCGAGGTCGTCGTCGGACAGGCCCGGCCGGTAGTCGTACTCCGCCAGCAGCTCGGCGACCTCGGCGACCGTGAACGCCAGGTCGGCCCCGCGTACCTGGGCCAGCCGACCGGAGACCAGCAGCCGGTGCAGGGGCAGGGGCGGGTCGGCCCGGGTGGAGAGCACCAGCCGCAGCTGCGGCGGGGCATGGCGAACCAGCAACTCGATCCCGTGGAGCACCTGCGGCTCGACGAGCTCGTGGACGTCGTCGAGCACCAGCACCACCGGCGAGGCCAGCTCCTCGAGATCGCGGAACAGCGTGGGGAGCAGCGCGTCGTCAGCGCCCGGCGACGCTGTCCGGGCCGACAGGCCGTTGTCGGCCGGCAGGGCGCCCGACCGGCAGAGCGCCGCCAGCAGATAGGTCCAGAACTGGACCGGGTCGTTGTCGCCCTGGTCGAGGGAGAGCCACGCGACCGGTCCTGGGGGCGAGACCGCCGACATCCAGGAGGTCAACAGCATCGTCTTCCCCGACCCGGCCGGGGCGGCGACCAGGGTCACCGGTCGCTCGACCCCGGCGTCGAGCAGCTCGAACAGCCGGGGCCGCTCGACCACGCGGCCCGGCATGGAGGGCGCGACGAGTTTGCTGGCCAGCAGCGGGATACCGGTCGCCACATCGCTACGGCGCTGTACCGCGAGCGTCATCGAAGCCCTCCTATGTGGGCGACGCGCTGGAGTTGCCGTCCCGGCGAAGCCGCGAGCCAGCCGGTGGGGCGTCCTCCCCGACGGCGTTGACGCTGACCAGCTCCAGTCCGAGCTCCCCGACCCGGTCCAGGAGGCCGTGGAGCTGCGACTGGTCGACGACCATGCCGGTGATGGCGGTCTGGCCTCCGCCACAGCACACCGTCATCCCTTCGAACGCCGGCGCGAAGCGACGGCTCAACTCGCCCACGACCACGATCTGGTAGCGCCTCGGACCCATGGCGTGCTCCTGGCTCGGCTGTTCCCGCCCTGCCCCGCCAGGGTCGCCCGTCGATGGATGAGCGCACCTCATCCATCGACCGGTTCATCAGGATGAGATGTGGTCAATCACCCGCAATGGGTGATGCCAGGTGCCCCGCCGGATTGGTTAGGTCCGGAGAGGACAAGGCCGCTCGCGCTCGGCGGTCGATCCGCCTGCGGCGAGAGGAGCAGATCGTGCCTGACGACATCCAGCGGGAGATCCTTCCCATCCCGGATCGTCCCTACAGCGGCTTCGTGGCCTACGACGCCAAGAGCCCGGATTCCGGGTTCCCGGCGATCGAGCCGCTGCGGCCGCCCGCGGGCGCCCCGAACGTGCTGGTGGTCCTGCTCGACGACGTCGGCTTCGGCGCCTCAAGCGCGTTCGGCGGTCCCATCAGCACCCCGACGGCCGAGCGCCTGGCCGCCGGTGGCCTGAAGTACACCCGGTTCCACACCACCGCGCTCTGCTCGCCGACCCGCCAGGCGCTGCTCACCGGCCGCAACCACCACGCGGTCGGGATGGGGGGCATCACCGAGATCGCCGCCTCGGCGCCCGGGTACAACTCGATCCGGCCCAACACCGCCGCCCCGCTGGCCGAGACGCTGAAGCTGAACGGCTACTCCACGGCCCAGTTCGGCAAGTGCCACGAGGTCCCGGTGTGGGAGACCAGCCCGGCGGGGCCGTTCAACGCCTGGCCGACCGGCGGCGGCGGGTTCGAGTACTTCTACGGGTTCATCGGCGGCGAGGCTCACCAGTACTACCCGGCGCTGTACGAGGGCACGACCCCGGTCGAGCCCTCCAAGACCCCCGAAGAGGGCTACCACCTGATGGAGGACATGACCGACAAGGCCATCAAGTGGATCCGCCAGCAGAAGACCCTGATGGGCGACAAGCCGTTCTTCGTCTACTTCGCCCCCGGCGCGACCCACGCCCCCCACCACGTGCCCAAGGAGTGGGCCGACCGGTACAGGGGCAAGTTCGACCAGGGCTGGGACCGGCTGCGCGAGGAGACGGTCCAGCGGCAGAAGGCGCTCGGGGTGATCCCCGCCGACGCCGAGCTCACCGCCCGCCACGACGAGATCCCGGCCTGGGACGACATGCCCGCGTCGCTCAAGCCGGTGCTGATTCGCCAGATGGAGGTGTACGCCGGCTTCCTGGAGTACACCGACCACCATGTGGGCCGGCTGGTCGACGCCCTCCAGGACCTGGGGATCCTGGGCGACACCCTGGTCTACTACATGATCGGGGACAACGGCGCCTCGGCCGAGGGCACCCTGAACGGGACCTTCAACGAGATGATCAACTTCAACGGCGCCGCCGCGATCGAGACCCCGGAGTTCATGACCGCCCGGCTGGACGACTTCGGCGGGCCCGACTCCTACAACCACTACGCGGTCGGCTGGGCCCATGCCATGGACACGCCCTACCAGTGGACCAAGCAGGTCGCCTCCCACTGGGGCGGGACCCGCAACGGGATGATCGCGCACTGGCCAGCAGGCTTCCGGTCCAGCGGCGAGCTGCGCTCGCAGTTCCACCACGTCATCGACGTCGCCCCAACGGTCCTGGAGCTCGCGGGGCTGCCCGAGCCGGTCAGCGTCAACGGGGTGCAGCAGATGCCGCTGCACGGCGTCAGCATGGCCTACACCTTCGACGGCCCCGACCAGCCCGACCGGCACGAGACCCAGTACTTCGAGATGTTCGGCAACCGCGGCATCTACCACAAGGGCTGGACCGCGGTCACCAGGCACAAGACCCCCTGGATCCTGGTCGGCGAGCAGGCGCCGGCCTTCGACGACGACCGCTGGGAGCTGTACGACACCACCACCGACTGGAGCCAGGCCCACGACCTGGCCAAGGAGCATCCCGACAAGCTGCACGAGCTCCAGCGCCTGTGGCTGATCGAGGCGACCAGGTACGGGGTCCTGCCGCTGGACGACCGGGTCGGCGAGCGCCTCAACTCGGACCTGGCCGGGCGTCCCGTGCTGATCAGGGGCAACTCTCAGCTGCTGTTCGGCGGCATGGGGCGGCTCTCGGAGAGCTCGGTGATCAACATCAAGAACAAGACCCACGCGGTCACCGCCGAGGTGGTCGTCCCCGACTCCGGGGCCGAAGGGGTGATCATCGCCCAGGGCGGCGGCATCGGCGGCTGGAGCCTCTACGCCAAGGACGGCAAGCCCAGGTACTGCTACAACCTGCTGGGCGTCCAGCGCTTCTACGTCGCGGGCGACCAGGCCATCCCGGCCGGCCAGCATCAGGTGCGGATGGAGTTCGCCTACGACGGCGGCGGGCTCGGCAAGGGCGGCAACGTCGTGCTGTTCGTCGACGGCGAGAAGGTCGGCGAAGGCCGGGTGGGCGCCACAGCGGCGATGGTCTTCTCCGCCGACGACACCTGCGACGTCGGTATGGAGGGTGGCGGCGTGGTGTCGGAGGACTACGGGCCGCGCGGCAACGAGTTCACCGGCGAGGTCAACTGGGTCCAGATCGACCTCGATGCGGCCGCCGAGGACCTCGACCACCTGATCACGCCGGAGGAGCGGCTCCAGATCGCCATGGCCAGGCAGTAGCCTCGAAGGCCGGGGCTGGCCGGGGCCGGCCCCGGCCGCACCAGTCAGGCTCGGACAGGGAAGGTGCATGGAGCAGGCTGGGCGCACCGAGATCGGTCGCGAGACCGACCGGATCCACCAGGCCACCGCCTCCGACGCGAGGCGGCGGGCCCTGGTCGCAGGCTGCGTCGGCAACCTTGTCGAGTGGTACGACTTCGCCCTGTACGGCGCGTTCGCCACCGTCCTCGCGGCCGTGTTCCTCCCCGAGGCCGACCCCGTCAGCGCGCTGCTCGCGGCCTTCGCCGTCTACGGCGTGGCCTTCGTCGCCCGCCCGGCCGGCGCCCTGCTCTTCGCCCACTACGGCGACCGCCTTGGCCGTCGGGAGGCGCTCGCGGCCAGCATCCTGCTCATGGCGGTGGTCACCGCCGCCATCGGCCTGCTCCCCGGGTTCGGCGCTATCGGGTGGCTCGCCCCTGTCCTGCTGGTCCTCCTCCGGGCCGGGCAGGGCGTGGCCGCCGGCGGAGAGTACGGCGGGTCGGCGGCGTTCGTGATCGAGTATGCGCCGGCGGACCGGCGCGGCGGGTACGGCGGCTGGCAGTGGGCGACCGTCGCGCTCGGCCTGGCCGCCGGGATCGCGACGGCCGCACTCTTCAGTGCGACCCTGGACGGGCCGGCGCTGCGCGGCTGGGGGTGGCGGCTGGCGTTCCTGCTCGCCCTGCCGCTGGGGCTGGTCGGGCTCTGGATCCGGCAGCGGACCGACGAGACGCCGGGCTTCCGGGCGGTCCAGCGCCTCGACGCGACCGCTCGCACCCCCCTGGCCGACACCCTGCGGACCGCACGGCGCTCGGTCGTGGTCGGCTTCGGGGTCGTCGCCGCGGTCACCGCGACCTTCAACATCGTCTTCGTCTTCCTGCCCAGCCACCTGGCCACCACCGGACGCGCCCCCCTGTCCCGGGCGCTGGCCGCCGCGCTGGTCGGTCTGCTGGTGGCGGCCGGGACCGCGCCACTCGCCGGGCGGGTCTCCGACCGGATCGGTCGCCGCCCGCTGCTGCTGACCGGCCTCGTCGCCCTGGTGGCGCTGATGGTGCCGGTGACCGCGCTCCTGGTCGGTGGGGAACCCGGAGGCCTGGTGCTCGGCTACGCCCTCATCGGCCTCGCCCTCGGGACGCTGGTGCCGTCGACCTTCCTGGCCGAGCTGTTCCCCACACGGCTGCGCTACAGCGGGCTGTCGCTCACCTTCGGACTGGGGAGCGCGCTCTTCGGCGGCACGGCCCCGGCATTGGCGACCTTCCTGGTCCGACGCACCGGCGACATCCTCTCGCCCGCCTGGTACGCCACCGTCCTGGCGGTCGTGGCCATCGCCTGCGTCCTGCTGGCGCCGGAGCGCGAACTCATCTCTCACGGGTGATGCCGGTCTGCCTGCCCGTCTGTGAGTGTTGCCCAGACAGTGCATCCACGACTGGAATCGACCTGATAGGAGAAGGAGCACACCATGGGTTGTCTGTTCGCGCTGATGGCCGGGGTCTTTCCCCGCCTCGCCTTGTTCATTGTGTGGGTGGCACGGCCGGCCAGGATCGACGCCGCCTTCGACACCTTCCTCCTGCCCCTGCTCGGCATAATCTTCCTGCCCTTCGCGACCCTGATGTACGTGCTGCTCTACACCCCCGGTCGCGGCCTGGCCGGCTGGGACTGGTTCTGGGTCGTGATCGCCGGGCTCCTGGACATCGGCCATTGGGCCGCCAGCGCCACCCAGCGCAACCAGCTCCCCGGCAGGCGAGCCTCGACGACCTGAGGGACCGGAGCACACACGCCGGAGCGGGAACCCTGACATCCCGCTCCGGCGAGCTCACTCCTGGTTGGCCGCCCAGGGGTCACCGGCGGCGGGCGGCGCCGCTGGCCGGTCTCGCCAGCCCACCACCGCGATCACGAGGGCGGCAGCCGCCGGGAGATAGAACACACCAACCGAGGCAAGCGCCAGCACACAGAACACGACCAGGGCGACCATCACCACCACCAGGACGCCGCGCCGGCGGCTGGCCACCGCGACCAGCCCAACACCCGCCAGCAACACGGGGACGGCGAGCACGCCCAGCACACCGAGGCCGTTGACCGCGACCAAGGATGCACAGACCTGGCGTTCCGGTCCCCCGCCGCTGGTCGCCTCGACCTGCTGGTAGGCACACGGCCACAGGGCGAGTCCCAGCCCGGCCGCCACCGCCAGCACCAGGCTGGAGCTGGCCCCAATGCGGGTCATCTGCGTCAGCCTCGAATGCACCATGGCCGCCATGCGTCCTGCCCAGGTCGGAGCTTGCTTGCTCAGGTGCTATCCAACTGCCCTCCGCAGCGACCCGCAAACGCCGTGGTGACCGCCGGCGCTAAGATGCTCGAGCCGGTGGGCGTTTGCGCGTGCTGGAGCCTCCGGAACGGGAGTGGGTGAGGTCATGCTCCGCCGACACACCCTGGTCGCCGTTCTGCTCGGTGTCCTCGTCGCCGCCGGACTCGTCGGGCTGGGACGGGCGACCGCCCCCGATCCCGCCGCTGCCAGGAGCCGCGGCTACCACGACGGTTCCCTGACCGGCTACACCGACGGCTTCCGGGACGGCCGTGCCGGAGGCCTCCAGGAGGGACAGGCGATCGCTGCGACCGCGGGGTTGCCGCCCGGCGCCCGCGACCGCGCCAGAGCCGCGTTCGACGCCGGCTACCGTTCCGGCGCCAACAGCGCCTTCGGCGGCTACGACGGCGGCTGGTCGCTGGGCCAGCCGTACGTGATCGTGCTCACCAAGGGCAGCAACGGGATCACCTACCGCATCGCCTCCCGCACCCCATGCCGGCCGGCGTCGGCCACCAGCTTGCCGGCCTGTCAGACAGGACGGTAACCAGGTCCGGCGGGCCGTCGAGGACGGGAGGTCGTGGTGACGTACGTGGACGTGAACGGGTTGGCGACCTGGCACGAGGTGCAGGGTGACGGCCCGCCGGTGGTGCTGCTGCACGGGGCGTTCGCGGGTGCCTCGGCGTGGGCGGCCCAGGCGCCGGTCCTGGCCCGGGCCGGCTACCGGGTGCACATCCCCGAGCGCCGGGGCCACGCCCACACCCGCGACGTCGAGGGCCCCCTGACCTATGGCGTGATGGCCGACGACACCATCGCCTACCTCGACCGCGTGATCGGCGGCCCGGCGCACCTGGTGGGCTGGAGCGACGGGGCGGTGGTGGCCCTGCTGGTCGCCCTGCGCCGCCCCGACCTGGTGGACCGGCTGGTGCTGATCGGCCAGTACTACAACTCCTCGGGCAAGGTCCCCGGCGGCCTGGCCGACCAGCTCGGCGGCGGCGGCGACCAGGTCATGGGGTTCCTGCGGGGCGAGTACGACCGGGTCTCACCGGACGGTCCCGAGCACTTCCCGGTGGTGTACGAGAAGACCCTGCGGATGGTGGCCACCGAACCCGAGCTCGAGCTGGCGTCGCTGGCCGCGGTCGCCGCCCCCACCCTGGTCCTCCAGGGCGACCGCGACGAGGTCACCCTGGAGCACGGCGCCGCCGTCGCCGCCGCCATGCCCAACGGGCGCCTGGCCGTCCTCCCCGGCACCCACGCCCTGCCGGTGGAGGCCCCCGAGGTGGTCAACGCCCTGCTGGTGTGGTTCCTCGGCGGAGCCAATCCGGCGTTCGACTGGACCGCCATGGTTTCTGGCCGGTCCTGAGGGATGTCCAGCTCAGCTCGTCCGCTCGACAGGCGTGATCTCCACCGCGGTGATCGCCGGCACCGACAGCAGCCGGCGGCGCAGCCGGCCGACGCCCCCGAGCAGGTCGGCACCCGCGACCGGGACCACGTGGGCCAGCACCAGCAGCTGCCTTGGGCCGACGTACACCGCGGTCAGCTCGGCCACCTCGGCCACCCAGGGCTCGGCGGCGACCGCCTGCCGCAGCCGCTCGCGGACGTCGGCCGGGGCCGCCTCGTCGATCAACAGGGCGCCGCTGCGGCGAATGAGCACCAAGGCCACCCCGATCAGCAGCAGCCCGATGAGCAGGCTGGCCGCCCCGTCCCACACCGCCGACCCGGTCACGAGGTGGAGCACCAGCGCCGCCAGCGCCAGGGCCAGGCCCACCAGCGCCGCCGAGTCCTCCAGGAACACCGTGGTGGGCATGGGATCCGATGAGGTGACGACATGCTCGCCCAGGTCGAGGTGGCGGGCGCTGGCCTCCGCCCGCAGCTGCCGGTGCGCGGTGCGCCACGACAGGCCCTCCAACCCGGCCGAGACCACCAGCACGGCCACGCCCAAGGGCACATCGGTGACCGGCTCGGGATGGCGCAGGCTCTGGATGCCGTCGTTGATGGCGAACAGCCCGCCGATGACGAAGATCCCGACGGCCGCGAGCAGCGACCAGAAGAAACGGGACTGGCCGTAGCCCAGGGGATGGCGGTCGTCGGCAGGGCGCATGCCGCGACGCACACCGACATACAAGAGCACCTCGTTGCAGGTGTCGGCGATCGAATGGGTGGTCTCCGCGAGCAGTGCCGCCGAGCCGGTCAGCGCCGCCGCCACGCCCTTGGCCAGGGCCACCAGCAGGTTCACCGCGACCGCCACGACCACCGTGCGGACACTCGCGTCCTCGGCTCGGTTCACAGGACCACCCGACACGCGGTCCTCTACCTGCCGTTCACTGCGTGGCGCCGGCGGCTGGGGGCCCCGCGGCTGTGGGCACCCGCTCCAGCAGGTAGTCGACCAGCCGGGCGTAGGCGTCGACCACGTCTCGGCCCGGCCCGGCATCAGCCGCCGGGTCGCCCAGCAGCAGCCGCTGGGACACCAGGTCGTCCACACCGGCGCTGCGGGGCACCAGCACCGGCAGCAGCTTCGCGCCAGTGATCCGGAAGTCGGCCAGGGCGTCCCGCACCTCGCGGCCCACCTGGGTCCCCATCCCCCCCTGCTCGTCCAGGTCGGCCTGGGTGAGCAGCACGCCCCACACCGGCGCGGTGATGATGCGGTCAGGGCGGAGGCTGGCCAGCCAGTCGCGGAAGCCGCCCAGCCCGTGCAACCCGGCCGCGCTGGCGGCGACCGGTATCAGGATCCCGTCGGCGGCCGTCAGCGCCGAGACGGTCAGGCGGCCGAGGCTGGACGGCAGGTCCAGAACGATCGCGTCGTAGCTGGGCCGCAGCCGCCCCAGCGCCCGGGCGACGAGGGTGCTGTCGGCGGCCAGGGCTCGGGAGAGGTGGGCCAGCCGCGGGGTGGCGGGGAGCGCGTCGAGTCCCGCCACGCGGGTGGGGTGCACCGCCGCGGCTGGGTCGGCGCCGCCGGCGACGATCGCCTCCAGGTC
>DATENJ010000146.1:0-4262 GCA_035275125.1 Actinomycetes bacterium
CCGCCACCACCACGATGGCCGGCCGGCCGGCCGCCGCCCGTTCGAGCGCCGCTCTGAGCTGCGCGGCCTCGACGTCGCGGCCGACCAGAACAGGGCTGGAGACTCGCCGAGTCACGCCTGCGATCATCCCAGAGATCCTCTCTGGGAGCTCACGCCCTGGCCGGGCGAGGCTGCCGGAACAGCCGGCGCCGGCGGATGGCGCGGCGGCGGGGCGGCCGCGGATGCCGGTTCCGCAGCTCGTTGAGCTGGCGCTGGCGCTCGGCCTCCCTGTGGAGGTCGGCGATGTGGTCGGCGGCGAGGATCTGGGGCAGTACCTGGTACATCTGGTCCTCCTCGAGTGAGGTGGCTGGTGCTCTCCGATTCGAGGATCGGGCTAAGGCCCCACCCGCCGCATGGGGAGGATGGTGTATCCCGTCCCAGGTCAGGGCTTATTTGCACGCGGTCGGCCTAAGCCCGGTCGACCCGGCCTAGGACGTCGACGGCTCTCCCCAGGCGTCGGCGCGCAGGAAGCGGCTGACGGCGAAGAACCAGACCAGCGAGAGGATCGCCACCAGCAGCAGCACGAGCAGCCACGGCGCCGGTCGCAGCCAGCCGACGATCAGGGCCGCGGCCGCGCCTCCCGACAGCGCCAGGCGAAGGGGGTGGAACACCAGGGCCAGGCGCTCGGCGTCGTCCAGCGCCTGCTCGGTGAGGACCAGGGCCACCAGGCCCGTGGCCACGGCCCCGGCCAGCAGCCAGCTCGTGCCCGCCGGCGTGCTGGCGTCATGGGCGTGGCCGATGAGGCTGACCATCCCGGCCCCGGCCGCCGTGATCGACAGCGTGATGGGAAGGTGGCTCATCACCCAGTTCGCCAGTGCGCCACGGTTGGCTCTGGGCAGCCGGCGGCCCACCAGGTCGAAGTAGATCCACCAGAAGCCGAAGCCCAGCCACAGCGCCAGCATCCCGGTGAGGATCGTCTTGGCATCACGCTCGGCCACCGACAGGCCGTCCACGACACCGATCACGAGCTCGCCGAGGACGATGATGGTGAACAGTCCGAAGCGCTCGACCAGCGAGTCGGTGGGGGTCAGGCCCAGCCCGGCCTGGGACTTGCGGGCGGCCAACACGATCCCGACGATCCAGACGACCACAAGGCCGGCCCACACGAGCAGCCGTGGGGCGGCCGGGAGGAGCGCGCTGGCCCCGATCACCACCGCCGACACGGCCATGCCGGCCACATAGCCCCCCGCGAGGCCCAGGAACTCGGAGTGGTCCCGGCGGTCCTGACGCCAGACGCTGTACCAGAGCCATGTCTGGACGACCTGGTAGGTGGCGTACACGATGGCGAAGCCTCGGCCGCTGCCGCCCGCGGCATCGGCGGTGAACACCGCCAGCAGGACAAGGATGCCCATCTGGACGAAGACGATGGTGCGAGTCCGCCCGTCCTCGCGGCCGTGGAGCTCCAGGTACAGGGACCCGTTGATCCACGCGATCCAGATCAGGGCGAAGACGACGGCGAACTCGGCCAGTCCGCGGACCGAGACATGCTCGGCCAGGTGGTGGGCCGCCTGGCCGATGACAGCCACATACACCAGGTCGTAGAACAGCTCGAGGACGCTGACCTGCCGGTCGGTGATGATCTCGCCGTGGGGTCGGGGCGGCCGCCAGAACCACCGCTTGAAGCGGCCGCCGGTCTCGCTCGTCATGGCATCAGTAGACCATCTCGCCCGACGAGCCGGATGCCGGGGAGGGGTCTGGGTACACTGACCGCCATGGAGGTCCTGGTGGTCGGCGGCCACGGCAAGGTTGGCCTGCGTCTGCTGCGGCTGCTCGCGCGCGACGGGCACCGCGGCCGGGGCGTGATCCGCAAGGTCGAGCAGGCCCGCGACCTCGAGGCGGCCGGCGCCGAAGCGGTGCTGTGCGATCTCGAGCGCGGCGACGACCTGCGTCCGCACCTCGGCACCGCCGACGCGATCGTGTTCGCTGCCGGCGCCGGGCCCGGGAGCGGGCCGGAGCGCAAGCGGACGGTCGACTACGGCGCGGCCGTCCAGTCGATGGAAGCGGCCCGCGACCTCGGCGTCACCCGGTTCGTGATCGTCTCCTCGATCGGCACCCATGACGTCGCCGGCGCAGGTGAGGCGATGCGCCCGTACCTGGAGGCCAAGCGCGACGCCGACGACGCCCTCAGGCAGAGCGGCCTCGACTGGACGATCGTCAAGCCGGGCCACCTGACCGACGCCCCCGGCAGCGGCCGCGTCCAGGTCAGCCGCACCTTCGGCCGCCGCGCCGACGTCCCCCGCGACGACGTCGCCCTCGTGCTGCTCGAGTGCCTGGAGGCGCCGAACACGATCGGCGTCGAGTTCGAGCTGTTCGAAGGCGGCGTCCCGGCCCGCGAGGCCGTCCGCTCGCTCTAGGCGCGGACCAGCTTTCACTCGTTGTTCCCCCGGCCGAGTGTCCGTGATGACTTGCGCGCAGCTTAGATAACAGTTATAGATAACGGAACGAACCGGGAGTCTGGAGCCGATTGCCGATGCGGGACGTGATCCTGTCGCTGCTGGCCAAAGAGCCGGCTCACGGGTACGAGCTGCGGCAGCGCCTGGTGAAGGCGCTCGGCCCGGTTGGCGGGGAGTTGAACCCCGGACAGGTGTACGTGACCCTCTCCCGGCTGGAGCGCGCGGGGCTGGTCGAGGCCAGGGAGGTCGCGCAGCCGAGCCACCCTGACAAGAAGGTGTACGAGCTGACCGTCTCCGGCCGCGAGCGCGTCCTGCAATGGCTCACCGATCTGAGCTGGTCGAAGGCGGCGCCGCTGCAGTTCCACCTCAAGCTGGCCGCCGCGGCGGCCACGCGTCTGGCCGATCCGGTGGCGCTCGTCGACTCGCAGCGGCTGGAACTGCTGCGCGAGCTTCGCCAGCTCCAGGAGCTGGCGCTCCGGGAGCCGCCCGACTCCGACGGCGCGCTCCTGCTCGAGGGTGTCTCGCTGCGCCTGCAGGCCGACATCCGCTGGCTCGAGGTGTGCCAGCAACGCCTGGTCGAGAAGGAGTCGCGATGAGCACGGTGATCGAGGCGCGAGGCCTGGTCAGGCGCTACCCGGCTGACGGATCGCCGATCCATGCCGTGGACGGCGTGGACCTGGTGGTCGAGGCGGGCGAGACGGTCTCGGTCATGGGGCCGAGCGGCTGCGGCAAGTCCACCCTGCTGCACCTGCTCGGCGGGCTGGAGCGCCCAGACGCCGGCGAGCTGCACCTGGGCGGCGCGCGCGTGGACGGCCTCTCGGAGACCCGCTGGGCGGTCTTCCGCCGCCGCAACGTCGGCTTCGTGTTCCAGGCCTTCCACCTGGTCGACGAGCTGACCGCGGTGGAGAACGTCGAGCTCCCGGCGCTGCTCGTCGGCGCGTCGCGCCGGGCGGCGCGGCGCCGGGCGATGGAGCTGCTGGAGCGGCTTGGCGTGGCCGAGCGAGCCGGCCACCTCCCCGATCACCTGTCGGGCGGCGAGCGTCAGCGCGTCGCGGTGGCCAGGGCCTTGGTCAACGAGCCGCTGATCGTGCTCGCGGACGAACCCACCGGCAACCTGGACAGCCGCGCCACCGGCGACATCCTCAGGCTGTTCGGCGAGCTCCGCCAGGCACGCCAGGCGCTGCTGATCGTGACCCACGACGCGCGGGTGGCCAGCACCGCCGACCGGCTGCTCACCATGCGGGACGGAGCGATCGTGGCCCAGACGCGGCTCGGTGCCGGGACCTCGGTCGCCGGGCTCTTCGCCGAACTGGCCGATCTGGGGGACGAGCGCTGATGCGCTGGCTGGGGCTGGCCACCCGCCTCGCCGCCCGCAACCTTCGGCACCGCCCCGGTCAGGCGCTGCTGCTCCTGCTCACCCTGACGATCGCGACAGGCGTGCTCGGCGTGGCCATGTCGCTCTACGGCAGCGCCGACGAGCCCTGGAACCGCGCCTGGCGGGCGACCAACGGCTTCCACGTCAGCTTCACCGTCTACCACCCGCCCGACGAGCCAGGGGATGCCGCCCTCGTGGCCGCCCTGCGCCAGCGGGCCACCGAGCTCACCAGCGCGCCCGGCGTGGTCGCGGCCGGCGACCCCTGGACCCATCTGTACGGGTCGATCCGGATCGCCGGCGGGACCGAGGACCTCACCGCCGAGGTGCGCGATCCCGGTCCCTACCCGGTGGACCAGCCGCTGGTGACCAGCGGCGCCTGGCTCGGTGACGGCGGCGGGGTCGTGCTCGAGGGCGGGCTCGCGGCGACCCTTGGCGCCAACGCCGGGGACACGGTG
>DATENJ010000147.1:0-2980 GCA_035275125.1 Actinomycetes bacterium
CGTTCGCCCCCGGCTTCGGGGTCGAGGTGGCCATGACCATCGACGCACTCCGCGCCGGCCTCCGCGTCGTCGAGATCGAGGTCGACCTCCACCACAACGCCACCGGCAAGGACCTCGCCGGCCTCCTCCACCGCGCCCGCCAGGCCCGCGCCATCAGCCGCGAGCTCACCCGCCGCCGAGCCTGGCGCCCCACCCCCAACGGCACCACGGTTCCCCCCCACCCACAGGACCCCCCCGACCCACAGGACCCCCCTGACCCACAGGGGCCTGGTCGGCCTTCGGGGGGTGAGGGCTGATGCGGGCGTTGCCGGTGGCGTTCTGTGGGGTGCTGGTGGGGTGGGGGGTTGGGTTCTGGGCGGCGCCGCAGGTGCTGGCGGGGTTGGCGAGGTCGAGTCTGGCCCGGGTGAACTACCGCAAGCGGGAGGTGGTGGCCGGGCTCGGGCTGCTGCTGGTGCTTGGGCTGCTGGTGTGGGCGGCCCCGCTGGCCGTCGCGGCCAGGGTCGACCCGTTGCGGGCGGCCAGGGCCGGGCTGCTGGCGCCGTCGGGGCTGGCGGTGGTGGTGGCAGGGCTCGGGTTCCTGCTGCTGGGGCTGGCCGACGACCTGATCGAGGACCAGGGGGGGAACCGCGGGTTCCGTGGGCACCTGCGGGCGCTGGCCTCGGGGCGGCTCACCGGCGGGGGGATCAAGCTGCTCGGGGGTGCCCTGGCCGGACTGTTCGTGTCGAGCCTGGCCACCCCTGGGGAACGGCCGGCCTGGGTGGTGCTGCTGGGCGGGCTGGTGGTGGCGTCGGCGGCCAACACCGCGAACCTGCTCGACCTGCGGCCCGGCCGCTGCGCCAAGGTGTTCCTGCCCCTCTGGGTGCTGGCCTGCCTGGTCGACCCGGGCGGAGGGGCCTGGTCGGCCGGGCTGGCCGGGGCGGCGCTGGCCGCCCTGCCGTTCGACCTGCGTGAGCAGGGGATGCTCGGCGACGCCGGGGCCAACGCCCTCGGGGCGGTGGTCGGCACCATGGTCCTGGCCGGCCCCATGTGGCTGGTGTGGGCGGCCGCGGCCCTCCTCCTGGCCCTCCAGCTGCTCTCCGAGCGGGTCTCGTTCACCCGGGTGATCGAGTCCAACCGGGTGCTGCGCGCGGCCGACCGCCTGGGCCGCCGGGGTCCCTAACCGCCCGTACCTGGAGGTACGCGCAGCGGCGCGGAGCCCTCCCGTATTCGTGCTACGCTGGCATCCCGGAGGGCCCCGCAGATGGCCGGGTGGCCAGGGGAGAGCACCCGGCCCCCCCGATGGGCCCAAAGGGGGTCAAGCACCTTGGCGAAGCACATCTTTGTGACGGGCGGCGTCGCCTCGTCACTCGGCAAGGGTCTCACCGCGGCTTCGCTCGGACGCCTCATGAAGGCGCGAGGGCTGCGGGTCACCATGCAGAAGCTGGATCCGTACATCAACGTCGATCCGGGCACCATGAACCCGTTCCAGCACGGCGAGGTCTTCGTCACCGACGACGGCTGCGAGACCGACCTGGACCTCGGCCACTACGAGCGGTTCATCGACGAGAGCCTCTACCGGGACTCGAACGTCACCACCGGGGCCATCTACTCGACGGTGATCGCGGCCGAGCGCCGCGGCGAGTACCTGGGCGACACCGTCCAGGTCATCCCGCACATCACCAACGAGATCAAGGCCCGCATCGTGCGGGTGGCCGAGGACGCCGACGTGGTCATCACCGAGGTCGGCGGGACCGTCGGCGACATCGAGTCGCTGCCGTTCCTCGAGGCGATCCGCCAGCTCCGCCACGACATCGGGCGCGAGCATGTGATGTTCGTCCACGTCTCGCTGGTCCCCTACATCGGGCCGTCGGGGGAGCTGAAGACCAAGCCGACCCAGCACTCGGTCCGCGAGCTGCGGTCGCTCGGCATCCAGCCTGACGCGATCGTGTGCCGCACCGACCGGCCGATCACCGACGCCCTCAAGCGCAAGATCTCCCTGCTGTCCGACGTCGACGTCGAGGCGGTCGTGTCCGCTCCCGACGCCGAGTCGATCTACGAGATCCCGCTGGTCCTGCACGCCGAGGGTCTCGACGACTACCTGGTCCGGCACCTGCGGCTGGAGGGCAAGGCCGAGAAGCCCGACCTGACCGAGTGGCGGGCCCTGGTCGAGCGGATCCGCAGCCCCCGGCGCAAGGTCCGGATCGCGGTGGTCGGCAAGTACATCAACCTGCCCGACGCCTACCTGTCGGTGACCCAGGCCCTCCAGCATGCCGGGTTTTACCATAAGGTAGAGGTTGAGGTGGTCTGGTGCGCTTCCGACGAGCTGGAGGACCCGCGGGCCCGCAAGGTGCTGGAGACGGTCGACGGGGTGCTGGTGCCCGGCGGCTTCGGGATCCGGGGGGTCGAGGGCAAGGTCGAGGCGATCCGCTTCGCCCGCGAGCGCCGCGTGCCGTACCTGGGCATCTGCCTCGGCCTGCAGACCGCGGTGATCGAGATCGCCCGCAACCTGGCCGGTCTCGAGGGCGCGAACTCGAGCGAGTTCGAGGCCGACACCCCCTACCCGGTGATCGACCTGCTGCCCGACCAGCGCCGGATCGCCGACAAGGGCGGCACCATGCGCCTCGGTCTCGACCCGTGCCGCCTGGTCAAGGGCACGCTGGCCGAGCGGGCCTACGGGGACGGGCTGGTGTTCGAGCGGCACCGGCACCGCTATGAGGTCAACAACCGGTTCCGGCGCCGGCTGGAGGACGCCGGGCTGGTCTTCTCCGGGACCTCGCCCGACGGGCGGCTGGTTGAGATGATCGAGCTGCCCGACCACCCGTGGTTCGTGGCCGGCCAGTTCCACCCCGAGTTCCGCTCCCGCCCGACCCGCCCGCACCCGCTGTTCCGCGACTTCGTGGGCGCGGCGACCGCGTTCGCCGACGACCGCGACCGCACCCACCCGCTGTTCCGCGACTTCGTGGGCGCGGCGACCGCGTTCGCCGACGACCGCGACCGCACC
>DATENJ010000148.1:0-3064 GCA_035275125.1 Actinomycetes bacterium
TGATGGGCGCGCTCTACTCGCTGGCCCCGGCCGGGCGACCGCCCCTGGGCTGCGTGGGCGCATCCTTGCTCTCCTGTTGCGAGGTGTTAGGTCAGGTTACCCTCCTGTTCATGGAACCGACGGCCCAGCGGCCATCCTTCCCGGCCGGCGAGCCGGTGGCCGGCCGGCCCCAGCGGGTCTCCCTGCGTGGGGGCCAGCGCCGTCGTCCCTCGGGCGAGGCGCCGCCGCTGCCGCGGCCCCTGAACCGCAGCGGCCGGATCTGGCTGATCGCGGCCGGGGGCATCCTGCTGCTCTGGGCGGGGCTGGTCGCCAAGCAGGGCACGGCCATGCGGGTGCTGGCGCTCGACCACGCGGTGGTCGCCTGGTTCGCCGGGACACGGACCGAGCTGGGGACCGACCTCATGCAGACGGTGCACGCCCTCGGCTCGCGCTGGACGATCCGGGTGCTGTTCTGGTCGACGGTGGCCGCCCTTGTCGTCCTGCGCCGCTTCCGGCACCTGTTCGTGTTCGGCGGGGCCACCCTGGCCGTGACCGCCCTCACCGGCCTGCTCGCCTACATCTTCGTCTGGCCACGTCCGCTCGGGGTGGAGATCCTCGGCGACTGGAGCGGCTACGCCAACCCCTCGCGGCCGGTGGCCGCATTCACCGCCATCCTGATGGGCGCGCTCTACTCGCTGGCCCCGGCCGGGCGGCTGCGCCAGCTCGGCAAGCCGGTGATCGCCGTGCTGGTCACCGCCCTGTCCGTCTCCCTGCTGTACCTGGGCGTGAACGGGCTCAGCGACGTGCTGATCGCCGCCGTCATCGCGGTCACCATCCCGCTGGTGGCGTTCCGCTTGATCACCCCCGCCGAGGTCTTCCCGGTCACCTACCACCGGGGCAGCTCGGCCCACCTGGACGTCGGCGGCCGTCGCGGCCAGGCCATCCGGCGCGCGCTGGAGGACCAGCTGGGGGTGCAGGTGGCCGAGGTCAAGCCGTTCGGCCTCTCGGGGTCGGCCGGCTCGACCCCCCTGCGGGTCAAGGTCAAGGGCGACCCCGAGACCTGGCTGTTCGCCAAGCTGTACGCCGGCAGCCACCTGCGCTCGGACCGCTGGTACAAGCTCGGCCGGACCCTGCTGTACGGCCGCCTGGAGGACGAGAAGCCGTTCAACACCGTGCGGCGGCTGGTCCAGCAGGAGGACTACGCCCTGCGGCTGATGCACGGGGCCGGGGTCCGCAGCCCCGAGCCGTTCGGGATCGTGGAGATCACCCCCGAGCGTGAGTACATGGTGGTCACCGAGTTCTTCGACGACGCCAAGGAGCTCGGCGACCTCGAGGAGGTCGACGACCACATCATCGACGACGGCCTGCGCATCATCCGCCGGCTCTGGGACGCCGGCCTGGCCCACCGCGACATCAAGCCGGCCAACGTGCTGGTCCGCCAGGGCCGGCTGCACCTGATCGACGTGTTCTTCGCCGAGGTCCGGCCCAGTCCCTGGCGCCAGGCGGTCGACCTGGCCAACATGATGCTGGTCCTGGCGACCCGCTCCAGCTGCGAGCAGGTCTACCGGCGGGCTCAGCTCCAGTTCAACGACGACGAGATCGCCGAGGCGTTCGCCGCCACCAGCGGCATCACCATGCCGTCCCAGCTCCGCCGGACCATGCGCGATCAGGGCCGTGACCTGCACGCCGGGTTCCTGCGGCTGCTGCCCGAGTGGCCCCGGCCGATCGCCATCCAGCGCTGGAGCGTCCGCCGGGTCGGGCTGATGTTCGGCGTCGTCCTGCTCGCCCTGCTGGCCCTGCTCACGGCCCTGAACAGCTTCGCGTCGGCGGGCCTGCTGTGAGGCGCCGGCTGCTGCTCCTGGCCACGGCCTGGCTGGTCCTGGCCGGCTGTGGCGTGGTCCCGTCCGGGTCCAGCTTCACCGAGGCCCGTGAGCCGAGCTGCCGCTACCAGGGCCGGGAGGAGAGGGCCCAGATGGTGCTGATCGCCCAGGCGGTCCCCACGGCCAGCCAGCTCCCCTGCGTCGAGCTGAAGCCGGCCGGCTGGTCGGTCAGCGACGTGTTCGTGCGCAACGGGCGGGTGCGGTTCGCGCTCAACTCCGACCGGGTCGGCCAGGGGGCCGTCCAGGTGGTGCTGCAGCAGTTCTGCGCCCTCGGGAAGGCGACCAAGGTGCCCTCCGACCACCCGGGCACCCGCCGCTACCAGGAGGTCATCTCCATCGAGCCGGGCAAACGCTACCGGGGGGCGCTGTACTACCTGTTCCCCGGCGGCTGCGTCACCTACCGGCTCGACTTCCGCAGCGACGAGCAGGCCCGGCCGCTCGGCGAGGTCACCCTGGCCCTCGGGTTCGTCACCAGGGACGCCCTGCGCGAGACGATCAGCGAGGTCACTGACGGCAAGGTGTCGCTCGACCCTCCCGCGGAGGCCCAGTGAACCTGCTGCCCCGAAAGGTCCTGACCCTGCCGCGCCACCCCGGCGACGCCGTCCGGCTGCTGGCCGGGATGGCCATCCTGCTCGCCTGCACGGCCAGCGTCCGCCCCGACGACGTCGGGACGCTCGAGGCCGACCTGTTCCGGCTGGTCAACGACCTCCCGACGGCCCTGTTCCCGGCGTTCTGGCTGGTGATGCAGGGCGGCAACGTGCTCGCGGTCGGGGTGGCGGCGCTGGTGGTGGCGGCCACCCGCCGGTTCTGGCTGGCCGCCAACCTGGCCATCACCGGCATCGGGGTGTGGCTGGCCGCCAGGTGGATCAAGGACCAGGTGGGCCGGGGGCGGCCGGCCGACCTGCTCGAGGGCGTCCAGCTCCGCGGTTCCCACGACAGCGGCCTCGGGTTCGTGTCCGGGCACGCCGCCGTTGCCGTGGCCATCGCCACCCTGGTCGCCCCCTACCTGGGCCGGCGGGCCCGCTGGGTGGCGGTCGCGGTGGCCTTTGGGGTCTGCCTCTCGCGCCTGTACGTCGGGGCCCACCTGCCGCTGGACGTGGTCGGCGGAGCGGCCCTCGGCTGGGCGGCCGGGTCGCTGATGCACCTCCTGCTCGGCGCCCCCGGCGGCCGGCCGTCGCCCGAGCGGGCCGCCAAGGCCCTGGCCG
>DATENJ010000149.1:0-4155 GCA_035275125.1 Actinomycetes bacterium
AGGCCCTGCGGGCCGCCGCCACCGCCCTCGGCACCTGGCGCCTCGACGGCTCCACCCTGATCGTCACCCTCGAGCCCTGCCCCATGTGCGCCGGCGCCCTGGTCCAGGCCCGAGTCGCCAAGCTCGTCTTCGGCGCCGACGACCCCAAGGCCGGCGCCGTCACCTCCCTGTTCGACCTCGTCCGCGACCCCCGCCTCCCCCACCGGGTCGAGGTCCACCGCGGCGTCCTGGCCGCCGAATGTGCCGCCCTGCTGCGCTCCTTCTTCACCCCCCGCCGCTATACTCCACCACGGCAAGGTGCCAGAGTGGACGAATGGGGCGGTCTCGAAAACCGTTGATGTCGCAAGGCATCCATGGGTTCGAATCCCATCCTTGCCGCCTCTGATCAGCAAGCCGCCGGCCGCGGCGTAAACTGCCCGGCGGAGGCTTGGCCGAGCGGTCGAAGGCACACGCCTGGAAAGCGTGTAGGGGGGCAACTCCCTCGAGGGTTCGAACCCCTCAGCCTCCGCCACGAGATCGGGTCAGCCGCCTGCGGGTTCTCCCCGGCGGTTGCCCGTGGGTCCGTTCTGGGTCCGGACCCCATCCTCAGGACGTGACGCTCGGGCGTTGCCGAATCACCCGCAAAGTGGGATGGCAGCCCATGCTGGCGGCTCCATCATCCGACGGACGGAAGCGGCTCCCGGTCGATCTGGAAGAAGGGTTGGTGTGAGGTGGCGGACGGCGGTTCGGCCGGACGGCCGTCGAGTGCGATGCGACAGGCCCTGATCCCCCTCGCCCTGGCCCAGTTCATCTGCAGCTTCGCCGGGACCAACATGAACGTGATGATCAACGACATGAGCCGGGACCTGGACACCACCGTCCAGGGCATCCAGGTCGCCATCACCGTCTTCCTGCTGGTCATGGCGGCGTTGATGATCCCCGGAGGGAAGCTGACCGACCGCTACGGCCGCAAGCGCCTGTTCACCGTCGGGCTCGTCGTCTACGCCATCGGCGCGCTGCTGAGCGCCGCCGCCCCGGGCCTTGGCATCCTCATCCTGGGCAACTCGATCCTGGAGGGGGTTGGCACGGCCCTGCTGATCCCGCCCGTCTACATCCTCACCACCCTGCTGCTCCCCAACCTCACCTCACGGGCCCGCGCCTTCGGGGTGATCAGCGCGGCCGGCGGGGTCGGGGGCGCGTCGGGGCCGCTGATCGGCGGCCTGATCACCGACGCGATCAGCTGGCGGGCCGCCTTTGTGTTCCAGGCCCTGGTCATCGCGGCCATCGTCTGGCTGGCCCGGCGGGTCCATGACCCCCTCCCGGCCGATCCCGACCGTCCCTTCGACACCGGCGGGGCCATCCTCTCGGCGGTCGGCCTGATCCTGGTCGTCATGGGGATCCTGGCCGCCGACAACAACGGCTGGCTGATGCTCGCCCTACTCGTCACCGGCGCGCTCGTCCTGGCCTGGTTCTTCCGATGGATCCGGGTGAAGGAGCGCAGCGGCCAGGAGCCGCTGCTGTCGACGGAGCTGTTCCGCAACCGGACCTCGAATCTCGGCCTTGTCACCCAGAACGCCCAGTGGCTGCTGCTCATGGGCGTCTCGTTCGTTGTCTCGGCCTACCTGCAGGTCGTGCGGGGCTATGACGCCATCCAGACCGGGGTGATCTTCACCGCGGCCACGGCCGGGCTGCTGGCCTCCTCGCTGGGGGCCGAGCGGTTCGCCAAGCGACGGGCGCAACGGAGCCTCATCATGGTCGGCTTCCTGGTCACCATCGCCGGCATCGGGCTCCTGTTGGCCATGGTGGTCGGCTCCCCCAGTGTCTGGGCCTTCGCGCCCGGGCTGCTGCTGATCGGCTTGGGGCTGGGCCTGATGCTCACCCCCTCGGTCAACGTCGTGCAGTCGGCCTTCCCCGAGGAGCGCCAGGGCGAGATCTCGGGCCTGTCGCGCAGCATCTCCAACCTCGGCTCGTCGCTGGGCACCGCGATCGCCGGCACCATCCTGGTCGCCGGCATCACCGCCACCCCCGAGCGCGCCTACGGGCTGGCCATGATCGCCCTCGCCGCGGTCGGCCTCTTCGGGCTCGCAGCCTCGCTCCTGCTGCCCCGGACCCCAGCCCCAGCCGACGTCCCCGTCCCCAGGCCATGACGCTGGACAGATCAACTCTATATAGATAGAGTTGATCGGTGACCAGTACCCGTCGTCCGTCGGCGCAGACCACTGCGGTGGTCCTGGCGTTGGCCGAACAGCCGGCCACCTGGCGGTACGGCTACGCGCTGTGCCAGCAGCTCGACCTCAAGGCCGGCTCGGTCTACCCGATCCTGATGCGGCTGGCCGACCGTGGGCTGCTGGAGACCACCTGGGAGTCCGAGACCTCGGCCGGCCGGCCACCGCGCCACCTGTACCGGCTGACCGGTCCCGGTCGAGTGCTGGCGGCGGAGCTCGCCGCGGCAGCTCGCCCCGGCAGCCTGAACCGGCGCGCGGTTGGCGGGGCGGGGTACGGGCGGGTAGGCTCGGGGCGGACCGTGCTAGGTGGGGAGCTAGCGGTGCCCTGTACCCGCAATCCGCTCTAGCGGGGCTGAATTCCTGCCCGAGGGTCCGAGTCCGAAGAGAGCGCCGAGCACGGAGTGTTGACGGTCAGGTCCCGCGCAACGTCACCCTGTGAATCGCGTCAGGTCCGGGAGGAAGCAGCGCTAAGCGGGCACTGACGGGTGCCGCGGGCGTGCCGGGCCCGAGCCACCGGCTCGTGCAAGCGCTTCGGGCGACGGATTCGACGGCAGGTGCACGGTCCACCCATTTGCCCCCGGAGGTCCGGGGGCTGGGGTAGCCTTGGCCTCCCATGGCCTACGTCTCCCTGTACCGCAAATACCGCCCCCAGACCTTCCACGACATCGTGGGCCAGGACCACGTGACGGGGACGCTGGTCAACGCCATCCAGACCGGTCAGGTCCACCACGCGATGCTGTTCTGCGGGACGAGGGGGACGGGCAAGACCTCGACCGCCCGGGTCCTGGCCAAGGCGCTCAACTGCGTCAAGGGCCCGACCCCCGAACCGTGCAACGTCTGCGACGCCTGCGTCTCGATCACCGACGGGACCAACCTGGACGTGACCGAGATCGACGCGGCCAGCCACGGGTCGGTCGACGACGCCCGCGACCTGCGCGAGAAGGCCAGCTACGCCCCGGCGGCGGCCCGCTTCAAGGTCTACATCATCGACGAGGCCCACATGGTCACCACCCAGGGCTTCAACGCGATGCTGAAGGTGCTGGAGGAGCCGCCCGAGCACGTGCGGTTCATCTTCTGCACCACCGAGCCCCACAAGGTGATCGAGGCCATCCGGTCGCGCTGCCAGCGCCACGACTTCCGCCGCATCCGCACCGCCGCCCTCGTTCAGGACTTCGCCAGGATCTGCGAGGCCGAGGGGGTCGACATCGAGCCGGCCGCGCTCGAGCTGGTGGCCAGGGCGGCCGACGGCTCCCACCGCGACGGCCTCTCGCGGTTGGACCAGGTGCTGACCTTCGCCGGGCCCAAGGTGACCCTGGCCGACGTGGCCCAGGTGCTGGGCGCGCTGCCGGTCGAGCTCCGCTTCGACCTCGCCGAGGCCCTGGCCGCCCACCGGGTGGCCGACGTGCTGGCCTGTGTCGAGCGGGTGGTCGACGCCGGCCACGACCTGCACCAGTTCACCCGCGAGGCCCTTGAGCACCTGCGCGACCTGTACGTGCTGCGGGTCGCGCCCGCCTCGACCACGCTCGTCGACGTGACCGCCGAGACCAGGGAGCGGCTGGCCGCCCAGGCCGAGCGGTTCGGGCCGGGCGAGCTGGGCCGTATGGTCACCATCGTCGGCGACCTGTACCTGGACCTGCGCACCGCCACCGACCAGCGCCTGGTGGTCGAGATCGGCCTGGCCAGGGCGGCCGTTCCCGAGGCCTCGCTGGACGCCGAGGCCCTGCTGGCCCGGATCGAGCGCCTGGAGCGCCGGCTCTCCATCGCCGGCACCGAACCTCCGGCGGCCACCACCACGGTCCCCACGGCCGAGCCTGCCACCCGCCCGGCCCCGGCCAAGACGGTCCCGGCCAAGACGGTCCCGGCCACGGCCTCGCCGGCCCCGGACCGGGCGGAGGCGGCACTGGACGCGGCCGTCGCCGAGGCCACGCCCAAGCCCAGGCCGAGGCCCAAG
>DATENJ010000150.1:0-14653 GCA_035275125.1 Actinomycetes bacterium
AGCAGGCGAGCGCGGCCGCGGTCCCCTACGGCCGGTAGCGGTGCAGCAGCTCGGACCAGTCGGGCACGTCGGCGACCCCTGGCACGCGCACCACCTCGGCGAAGGGCTGGCCGAAGGGGCGGGTGGCGTCGATCCCCAGCAGCGAGCTGGCGAAGTGGCTCGGCGCCGACGGGTCGAGCTGGCCGCCGGCCGCCTTGGGGATGATGATGACGTCGTCGGCCGGCTGGGCGCGGGTCAGCACCGCCCACCACACCTTCACCGGGTCGTAGACGTCGATGTCGTCGTCCACCACTACCACCATCTTGGGGTGGGCCGGGCTGCCGAACGCGCTGAGCAGGAGGTTCTTGGCCTGGTTCTGGTAGCGCTGGCGCAGCGAGACCACCGCCAGGTACTCGGCGCCGCCCTCCGGCGGGAAGTGCACCGCCTGCACGTCCGGGTAGGCCTGCCGCAGCGTGGTCAGGAGGTTGGCCTCCATCGGGAGCAGCTTCAGGACGTGGTTCTCGGTGATCGGGATGCCGGTCAGGCCGGCCTGGTAGATCGGGTCGCGCCGCATGGTGATGGCGGTGCAGTGGAAGACCGGCTCGATGCCGCCCGGCCCGACGTAGCCGGTGAACTCGCCGAACGGCCCCTCCGGTCGCTTCTCGCCCGGCTCGAAGTAGCCCTCGAGCACGATCTCGGAGGTGGCCGGCACCTCCAGGTCGACGGTCTCACAGCGGACCAGCTCGAGCGGGCTGCCGTGGAGCGCCCCGGCGACGGTGAGCTCGTCGAAGCCGTAGGGGACCCGGGCCTGGGTGGCCAGCTGGGTCACCGGGTCGACGCCGATGGCGACGGCCAGCTCCAGCCGGCGCCCGGCCCGCTCGGCCCGCTTGTACATGGCGTCGAAGTCGGCGAAGGGGCTGGCGGCCAGGCCGAGCTCGCGCCGGCCGAACAGCTGCATCCGGTAGATGCCGGCGTTGCGGGCGCCGGTCTCGGCGTCCTTGGTGATCTCGACCCCGACGGTGATGAAGGCGCCGGGGTCCTGCTCGGAGTAGACCGGGATGGGCAGCAGGCCCAGGTCGACGTCGTCACCGGTGAGCACGACCTCCTTGCAGGGCCCGTCGGCCACCACCACCGGCTCGACCGGGTTGGCGATGGCCTCGATGAAGCGGTCGACGGCCTCGCTGTGGTGCTCGACCTCGAGGGCGTGCAGGGCCTTGCTCCGCGAGCAGAACAGCCCGCCAACGGCGCGCATCCGCGAGCCCTTGACCTCGTTGAACAGGAACGCCGGCCCCTGGGCGTCGGAGCTGGCCCGGATGTAGGCGGCGATCTCGTAGCGGGTGTCCACCGGCTCCGAAACGGTGGCCAGCTCGCCCCGCTCGTCGAGGTAGGCCAGGAACGTCCGCAGGTCCTTGAGCGCCATTTCCCTCCTCGGTGTCGCTGCTAGCTCTGGGTCTTGGCCCGCTCGATGGCGCGCCAGACCCGGCTCGGGGTGAGCGGCAGCTCGGTCAGCCGCAGCTCAAGGCCGGGAAAGGCGTTCTCGACCGCGCTGGTGAGCGCCCCAAGGGCCGCGCCGATGGCCGACTCGCCGGCGCCCTTGGTGCCCAGCGGGGTGAACGGCGATGGGGTGTGCTGGTGGGCGACGGTGATGCTGGGCAGCTCGACCGCCGTCGGGATGGTGTAGTCCATCAGCGTTGCCGTCTGGAGCTGGCCAGCCTGGTCGTAGGCGATCTGCTCGAACAGCGCTCCCCCGACGGCCTGGGCGGTGGCGCCGTGCAGGTTGGCCTCGACCAGGGTGGGGTTCACCACGGTGCCCGAGTCGTCCACGATCACGTGGCGCAGAATGCGGACAGTCCCGGTGTCGGGGTCGACCTCGACGACGCAGGCCACGGTCGCGCTCGGCCAGGTCGGGTAGGCGCTGAAGCGGCCCTGCTTGGCCGGCTGGTGGTAGATGTTGGGGGCGCGGAAGTAGCGGGTCGCCTCAAGGCCGGGCTCGACGCCGTCGGCGTTGGGGCCGTAGGGGAAGGTGTAGATCTCCATGGCCACCTCGGCGACGGGCACGAAGCGGGTCGGCGCCCCCTTGAGCGACACCCGTCCGTTGGCGATGGCCAGGTCCTCGGGGTTGGCCTCGAGCATGTTGGCGGCCACCGTGAGCAGCTTGTCCCGCAGGTCGCCGGCGGCCAGCTCGGCGGCCGAGCCGCCGATGATGATGCTGCGCGAGCTGTAGTTGCCCAGCCCCCACGGGCACAGCGAGGTGTCGCCCTGCACGACCGTGACCCGGTCCAGTTCCACGCCGATGGTGGCGGCCACGATCTGGGCCAGCCCGGTCTCGTTGCCGCTGCCCGGCGAGGTCACCCCGGACAGCAGGGTGACCTCGCCGCTCGGGCTCATGCGGACGGTGGCGCCGTCGAAGGCCGAGATCATCGGCGACCCCGGCATGGCGCAGCCCTCGGAGCCGAGCTCGTTGGCGACCCCGACGCCGAGATGGCGGCCCGCGGCCCTCGCCTCGGCCTGCTCGCTGGGGAACCGCTCGTAGCCGATCAGCTCCATGGCGGTGCGCTGGGCGGTCGCGTAGTCGCCGGAGTCGATGATCCCGGCGCCTTCGCGGGCGAAGGGGAACTCGTGGGGGCCGATGAGGTTCTTCAGCCGTACCGCCGTCCGGTCCAGCCCAAGGGTGTCGGCGACGTGGTCCATGATCCGCTCCAGCCACCAGTTGGCGGCGTCGCGCCCGAAGCCGCGATAGGAGTTCCACGGTCCGGTGTTGGTCACCACGGCGGTCAGCCTGGTCCTGGTGTTGAGGATCTTGTACGGCCCGGGGACGATCCCGCTGGCCGACACGGCCATGCCCCAGCCGACCAGCGAGGTGGGCGCGCCGACGTCGGCCAGGATGTCCAGCTCGAGCCCGGTCACCCGCCCGTCGCCGGTGTAGGACGCCTGGTAGCTGACGCGCATGTCGCGGGCGTGGCCGGTGCACAGGAAGTTCTCGTCGCGCTCCTCGATCCAGCGGATCGGCCGGCCCAGCCGCAGGGCCAGGTAGGCGATCAGCGGCTCCTCCTGGAAGGTGGGCTGCTTGAGCCCGAACGCGCCGCCCACGTGGGGCTGGACGACCTTGATCTGGGACTCCCTGAGCCCGATGGTCTGGGCCAGGTACAGCCGCAGCGGATGGGGGTTCTGGGTCGAGTCCCACACCGTGAGCAGGTCGGCGTCCTCGTCCCAGGCGGCGACGATGCCCCGCGGCTCCAGCGGGACGCCGGTGGTGCGGCCGGTCCGCAGCGAGCCGCTGACGACGCCGTCGGCGGCCGCCCTGGCCGCGGCCACGTCCCCGGCGCGCAGGTCGCGGGCCACCCGCACGTTCGTGCCCCAGTCCGGCTCGACCAGCGGCGAGCCGGGCTCGAGGGCGGCCACCGGGTCGGTGACCGCCTCGAGCGGCTCGTACTCGACCTCGATCTGGGCCAGGGCGAGCTGGGCGGTGTAGCGGTCGTCGGCCACGACGGCGGCCACGGCCTCGCCGACGTAGCGGACCCGGTCGGGGCACAGCGCGTACCAGACGACGCTGTTGGCCCCGATGGTCGAGGTGTCCCAGCCTTCGGGGATGGGGTTGGTGTGCTGGCGGATCTCCTCGCCGGTGACGACGTAGCGCACCCCGGGCATGGCGCTGGCCCTTGCGGTGTCGATCGAGACGATCCGCGCCGAGGCGTGGGGGGTGCGCAGCACGGCCATGGCCAGCATGCCGTCCAGGTCGATGTCGCCGACGTAGGTCCCCCGGCCCTGGGCCAGGCGACGGTTGGTCAGCCCCGGGTGCCGCTGGCCGATGTAGCTGGCTGCCGCCACGGCCGCTCCTTTCGCTCGGCGTCCTGGATGGCCCGCCAGACGCGGCTGGGCGTGAGCGGCAGCTGGTTCAGGCGCAGGCGGCGCTCGGGGAAGGCGTGCTCGACGGCCGCGCAGATCGCGGCAAGGGTGCCGCCCATCCCCGACTCGCCGACTCCCTTGGTCCCGAGCGGCGTGAACGGCGAAGGGGTCTCCTGGTGCTCGATGTGGAGCGACGGCACCTCCACGGCGGTCGGGATGGTGTAGTCCATCAGCGTCCCGGTCAGGAACTGCCCGCTGTCGTCGTAGGCCAGCTGCTCGTACAGGGCGCTGCCGAGGCTCTGGGCGATGGCGCCGTGGAGGTTGGCCGCGGCCAGCAGCGGGTTGACGATGCGACCGGCGTCCTCGACGGCGTGGTAGCGCAGCACACGGACGAGGCCGGTGTCGGCGTCGACCTCGACGACGCAGGCCACCGCGCCGCTGGCCCAGGTCGGGTAGAGGTTGGCCCGCTCGCCGGGCCCGGGCTGGTGGTTGATGTTGGCGATGCGGTAGTAGCGGGTGGCCTCGAGGGCCGGCTCGACCTTGTCGGCGTGGCCCTCGAAGGCGTGCCAGTAGACCTCGCGGACGACCTGCTCGAAGCTGACCGAGCGGTCCGGGCGCGACCGGGCGCTGAACGACTCGTGGCCGGAGACGACCTCGTCGCTGTCGGCGGCGAGCATGCTGGCGGCGACCGCGACCAGCTTCGCCTTGAGGTCGGCGGCGGCCAGTTGCACGGCCGAGCCGCCGATGATGATGCTGCGCGAGCTGTAGTTGCCCAGCCCCCACGGGCAGGCGTCGGTGTCGCCCTGGACGACCCTGACCCGCTCCATGTCGCAGTCAAGGGCGTCGGCCGCGATCTGGGCCAGGGCGGTGTCGTTGCCGCTGCCCGGCGTGGTCACGCCGGCCAGCACGGTGACCTCGCCGGTGGGGGAGATGCGCACCGTCGCCCCGTCGTAGCCGTTGTTCATCAGCGAGCCGTGCACCGCCACACCCTCGGGGGTCAGCTCCATGGCGACGCCGAGCCCGAGGCGCCGGCCCTCGGCGCGGGCGGCGGCCTGCTCGGCGGGGAACTCCTCGGCCCCGGCCAGCTGGAGGACGCGCCGAAGCGCCCTCGGGTAGTCGCCGCTGTCGAGCACCGCCCCTGACGGCCGCCGGTAGGGGAGCTCGTGCGGCTGGAGGAGGTTGCGCTGGCGGACCTCGACCCGGTCGGCGCCGAGCTCGTCGGCGACGTGGTCCAGAACGCGCTCCATCAGGAGGGTGGCCACGTCCTTGCCGAAGCCGCGGTAGGGGGTCCACGGGCACTTGTTGGTCACCACCGACCGGAGGGTCACGGCGATGGCCGGGATGCGGTAGACGGTGGGGACGCTGAACATCGTCACCATCGACATGCCCCAGCCAAGGAAGGCGGTCGGGGCGCCGACGTCGGCCACGATGTCCACCGTCATGGCGGTCACGAAGCCGTCATCGGCCACGGCCGCCTCGTAGGCGGCGCTGGTCTCGCGGGCGTGCCCGCCGACCGAGAGGCTCTCGGCCCGCTCCTCGATCCATTTCACCGGCCGCCCGACCAGCATGGCCAGGTAGGCCAGCAGGACCTCCTCCTGCGAGGTGGGCTGCTTGAGCCCGAACGCCCCGCCGACGTGCGGCTGGACCACGCGGATGCCGGCCTCGTCCATCCGCAGCGCCTGGGCCAGGTAGCTGCGCACCTGGTGGGGCTGCTGGGTGGACTCCCAGAAGGTCAGCCGCCGCTCGTTGGGGTCGAAGTTGGCCAGGATCCCCCGTGGCTCGATCGGGACCCCGGTGATGCGCTGGGAGGCGACCTGGCCCCGTACCACCCGGGAGGCGCCGGCCATGGCCGCGGCCACGTCGCCGGCCGAGAACTCCTGGCGCAGCAGCACGTTGTCGCCCCAGGCTGGCTCGACCAGGGGCGAGCCGGGGGCCAGGGCCCTGGTGGCGTCGGTCACCGCCGGCAGGGGGTCCCAGGCGACCTCGACCAGGTCGGCGGCCTGCTGGGCGGTGGCGCGGTCGGTGGCCACGACGGCGGCGACGGCCTCGCCCACATAGCGGACCCGTTCTGGCGCCAGCGCGTACCAGTCGACCCGTCTGGCCCCGATCACCGAGGTGTCCCAGCCCTCCGGGAGCGGGTTGGTCGCCGCCTTGACCTGTTGACCGGTGACGACAGTGACCACGCCGGGCACGGCCTTGGCCCGCTCGGTGTCCACCCCGAGGATGCGAGCATTGGCGTGCGGGCTGCGCACGACCACCACATGACAGGTGCCCGGCAGGCGTACGTCGTCGACGAAGACACCGCGGCCGCGGGCCAGCCGGGGCCCAGTTCGCCCGGGGACCGCACGGCCGACCGCCGTCATGCCGCCAGACCGAGCGCTTCCTCGAGCCGCACGTACGGCTGGCCGAGGGCGGCGGCGACTCCCGGGTGGGTGTAGGCGCCGGCGGCGACGTTGACGCCGGCGGCCAGCTCGGGGTGGCCGGCCAGGGCCGCCGGCAGCCCCTCGGCCACCGCCAGCACGTAGGGGAGGGTGACGTTGGTGAGGGCGTGGGTCGAGGTGTGCGGGACCGCGGCCGGGATGTTGCCGACCGCGTAGTGGAGCACGCCGTGCAGGACGAACACGGGGTCCTCGTGGGTGGTCTCCCTTGAGGTCTGGAAGGTGCCGCCCTGGTCGATGGAGATGTCCACCAGGACGGCACCCGGGCGCATCTGCTTGACCAGGTGCTCGTCGACCAGCACCGGCGCGGACGCCCCCACGGTGAGCACGGCTCCGACGGTCACGTCCGACCCGCCGACGTAGTCCTCGACCGCCATCAGGGACGAGTGGACGGTGGTGATGTGGCCGTGGCCGAGCTCGCCGACGCGCTGGAGCTTGTCGCCGTCCACGTCGAGCACGCTGACCTGGGCGCCGAGGCCGGCCAGGCCGAGCGCGGCGTTGGTGCCGGCCTGTCCGGCCCCGAGCACCGTCGCCTTGGCCGGTGGGACGCCCGGCGTGCCGCACAGCAGCACACCGCGCCCGCCCTGGGGCTGCTCCAGGAACCGGGCGCCGACCTGCGCGGCCATGCGGCCGGCGATGCGGCTCATCGGGGCCAGCAGTGGCGTCAGGCCGTTGGGGAGCTGGACGGTCTCATAGGCGATGGCGGTGACGCCGCTGCCGGCGAGTGCCTCGGCCACCTTGGGGTAGGCGGCCAGGTGCAGGAAGGTGAACAGGGTGTGCTGGGGACCGAGCCGCTGGATCTCGCTCAGCTTCGGCTCCTTGACCTTGACCAGGAGCTCGGCCTCGGAGAAGACCGCCTCGGCGCTGGCCAGGATCTCGGCCCCGGCCTGCCGGAACTCCTCGTCGCTGATGCTGGAGCCGCTGCCGGCGCCGGCCTCGACGGCGACCCGGTGGCCGCGGGCGGTCAGCTCGCGGACCCCGGCGGGACTCAACGCCACCCGCGCCTCGCCGGTCTTGACCTCCCGGGGGACGCCGATGTTCATGCGCCGATGACGACCATGCGTTCTTCGGTCATCTCCCTGACCGTGAAGTGGGGGCCTTCACGGGTGTTGCCGGACTCCTTGGTGCCGCCGTAGGGCATCTGGTCGACCCGGAAGGTCGGCGTCTCGTTGATGGTCACGCCGCCGAACTCCAGGCGCTCGGCGGCCGCCAGGGCGACCTGGAGGTTGCTGGTGTAGATGCCGGCCTGGAGGCCGTACCTGGTGCCGTTGGCGAGCGCGAACGCCTCCTGGATGTCGCCGAAGGGGTGGACCGAGACGACCGGCCCGAAGACCTCCTCGTGCCACACCTTGTGGTCGAGGCCGACGTCGTCGAGCACCACCGGGGTGACGCAGTTGCCCTTGACGCCGTCGCCGGTCAGCGCGCGGGCGCCGCCGTCGGCCGCCTCCTCGACCCAGGAGACCACCCGGTCCCGGTTGGCGACGTCGATCATCGGCCCGACGCTGGTGTCCGGCGACAGCGGGTCGCCGACCTGCTTGGCCCTGGCCGCGCCGGCGAGCAGCTCCACGAAGGCGTCGTGCACGCCGGCCTGGACGATCACCCGCTGGACCGAGATGCAGGACTGCCCGGCGAAGTTGAACGCGCTCATGGCGGTGGTCTGGGCGGCGGCCTCGAGGTCGGCGTCGGCGCACACGATCAGCGGGGTCGAGTTGCCCAGCTCGAGGGCGACCCGCTTGCGGGGCGCCCGGGCGGCCAGGCCCCAGCCGACCTCGCTGGAGCCGGTGAAGGTGAGCATGGCGACCCGTGGGTCGGCGACCAGCACGTCGACCAGCTCGGCGGCGGGCCCGACGATGACCGACAGCCACGGCTTGGGCAGGCCGGCCTCGTAGAGGATGTCGGCGAGCAGGATGCCGGTGAGCGGGGTCTGGCGCGGTGGCTTCAGCACCACGCCGCAGCCGGCGGCGATGGCCGGGGCGACCTTGTGGGCGGCCAGGTTGAGCGGGAAGTTGAACGGGGTGATGGCCCCGATGACCCCGATCGGGACCCGCAGGGTCCAGCCGCGCCGGCCGACCCCGGCCGGGTGGGCGTCGACCACGACGCCCCGGCCGGCCAGGGTGCGGGCCTCGGCGGCCGAGAAGGTGATGGTCTGGATGGCCCGGTCCACCTCGACCAGGGCCTGGGCGATCGGCTTGCCGGCTTCAAGGGCCAGGGTGCGGGCCATCTCCTGGCGGCGCTCGCGCAGGACCGCCGCGGCCCGGTCGAGGATCTCGGCCCGCTGGTGGGACGGGAGCCCGGCGGCCATGGCCTCGGCGGCGGCGTCGACGGCGGCCTGGGCGGCGTCGGGCCCGACCACCGGGACGGTGCCGACGTGCGCGTTGTCGTAGGGTGACCGGACCTCGAGGGTGGCTCCCCCGGCGATCCGCTCGCCGGCGACGTGCAGAGCTGTGGCCTGGACCGCTGTCTGTGTCATGCCGCCAGATCCTCCTCAGCCAGCTTCGCTGCTGTCGGCGCCATCCTATTGCGACGCATCATCTTGCGAAAGAGTCTTTCAAGTAGTGACAACGTGGGCTGGACGGTCGCCTGGCTCAGCCGGTCAGGTCGCGGAACGAGCGGTCCCAGGGCACGACCAGCCGCTCGACGCCGTTGACGAGCTGGTACAGGACGATCCCGAGCGCGGCCGCGATCAGGATGGTGGTCCAGGCGACCGGCATGTTGAAGGTCTCGATGGCGTACTTCATCTCGCGTCCCAGCCCGTGCCGGCCGCCGAAGAACTCGGCGATGATGACGCCGATCAGACTCAGATTGACGTTGAGCTTGAGGGCGGTGAACACATAGGGCAGCGACACCGGCAGCCTGAGCCGCCGCCAGAACTCCCGTCGGCTGGCGGCGTACGAGCGCAGCAGGTCGGCGGAGTCGCTGTCGTAGGCGCACAGGCCCTTGTAGGCGGTCACGGCCATGGGGGCGGCGGTCATGATCGTGGCCACCGCGATCTTGGAGGAGATGCCGAGGCCGAAGTACAGGACCATCAGAGGGGCCAGGGCGATGATCGGCATCGCCACCAGGCCGCTCAGCAGCGGCAGCAGGGTCTGCCGGAACAGCCCGGACTCGGCCAGCAGGACGGCCAGCGCGAAGCCGATCGCCGAGCCGACGGAGAACCCGGCGAGGGCGGCCACCAGGGTGGTCAGGGTCTCCTGGGCCAGGGTGCCGGCCTCCTCCGAGCGGAGGGTGTCGACGATGTCGGAGGGGTAGGCGAGCGTGTACGGCTCGAGGCCGAGCACGTCGTGGACCAGCCCGGACTGCCAGGCCGCGACGAAGGCCACGAAGGTGGCGGCGGGCAGGGCGATGCGCCACAGCCGCCCGGTGCGCCGGCTGGCCGGGGCGGCCCCGGCGGCGCTCTGGATGGCGACCGGGTCGGTCCCGGCGGCCTCAGCGGGTACGGAACTCATGTTGCCAGGGGCTCGCGATCCGCTCGACCAGCACCACGGCCCGGTAGAACAGGAACCCGAGGGCCAGGGTGATGAGCATCGACGCCCAGAAGAGGGTCGCGTACTGAGGGCCGTAGTACTGGGTGGAGAGGATCAGGTAGCCGAGCCCGCTGGTCGACCCGGTCAGCTCGACCACGATCTCGCCCACAACGGCGAGCGGGGCCGCGACCTTCAGGCCGGTGAACAGCAGCGGCAGCGCCGCCGGCAGCTTGAGCTTGGTGTACAGGTGGCGGCGGCTCACGTTGTAGCTGCGCATCAGCTCCAGGGACTCGGGGGCGATGCTCTTGAGGCCCTTGAGGGTGCCGATGGTGATGGCGAAGAAGGTGATGTAGGCGGCCACGACGATCCGGGTCAGGGTGGGGTTCTGGAGGGCGGCCAGCAGGAGCGGGGCCAGGGCGATGGTCGGCAGCATCTGCCCGCCGATCACATAGGGGTAGAAGGCGGCCTCCATCACCCGGGACTGGGCCAGCACCAGCGAAACCGCCACGCCGAGGACCAGCCCGACCAGCAGCCCGATCAGCGCCCCCTTCGACGTGACCCACAAAGCCTCGGCCAGCAACGGCCCCTCCTGGACGATCCTGGTCGCGACGGCGTGGGGAGCCGGCAGCTTGCTGGTGGCCAGTGGTGTGCCGCTGGCCACCAGGATCGCCGCCGCCAGCTCCCACAGCAGCAGCAGGCCGAGGCCGGCGAGCAGGCCGGCGTGCCTGCGTGCCACCTACTGCCCGCCCGTGGCCGTCTGCCAGATGCTGACGTCGTAGGCCGCGGTCACGTCGGGGTCGTTCTTGACCAGCCCGAACTCCTTGACGATGCCGGCGACCTCGGAATAGATGGCCGGGTCGATCTTGGCGTGCTCGGCCTTGTCGAACCCTTCGGGGTAGTGCAGCCGCTGCATCTCGGCGATGCTCATGCGCTGCAGCTCCTCAAGGTCCTTGGTCGCGGCCTCGCCGCCGGCGGCCAGGGCGGACTTGGCGGTGACGCCGGCCGCCTCGTCGGCGTGCTCGAAGGTGTAGTCCCAGCCCTTCATCGTCGCCCGGACAAAGCGGGCGGCCGCGTCCTTGTTGCCCTCGAGCCACTTCTGGTTGGCCAGCAGCGCCCCGTGCGGCACCGAGATGCCGTAGTCGGAGGGGTTGATGATGGTGAGCTCGTCGTCACTCAGGCCGGACAGCCGGATCACGTTGAGCTCGTTGAACGAGGTCACCATGGCCACCGGGTAGTCGCCCTTCAGCCATGGGTCCATGGTGAAGCCCTGCTCGAACAGGTCGATGTCCTTCTCGGGGTCGATCCCGAACTTCTTCATCAGGGCGAAGAACTCGTACTCGTCGCCGCCGTACCAGATGCCGATCTTCTTGCCCTTCAGGTCGGCCGGGCCGTCGATGCCGTCCTTGTTGCGCGCCACCAGGGGGAAGCTGGACCGCTGGTCGAACTGGGCGATGGAGACGACCGGCAGGCCCTTGTCGCGGGCCGCGTACAGCTCCGAGACCTTGTTGACCGTCATCTCGGCCGCGCCCGTGACGACCTGCTGCACGGCGTTGACGTTGGGGCCGCCGGGAAGGAGCTCGACCTCGAGGTTCTCGTCCTTGTAGAAGCCCTTCTCCTTGGCCAGGATGTACCCGGCGAACTGGGCGTCGGGGATCCAGGACAGCTGCATCCGGATCTTGGCCGGCGCGCCGGTCTGGGCGTCGCCGCCCCCGCCGTTGTCGTCGGAGCCGCAGGCGGCGGCCGTCAGTGCGAGGACCAGGAACAGCACGGCGGCCGCCCATCGGTTGGGCGCTCTGGTCTTGGCGTCGCGCATCTGCTCCACCAGCCTTTCCACTCGATGTCCTAGAGGTTGCCTACACGTGGACGCCGCCCGGACGGCGCAGGTATGCCCGGACCTGGCCGCTGAGGTGGACGAAGTCGTTCTGGTCGCGGATCGCCTCGGTCCTGGGTCTGGGCAGGGGGATCTCGCACTCGTGGTCGATCGTGCCCGGCCGGGAGCTCATCACCAGGACCCGGTCGGACAGGAACACCGCCTCGGCGATCGAGTGGGTGATGAACAGCACGCTGGTGCTGGTCTCCATCCAGATCCGCTGGAGCTCCATGTTCATGCGGTCACGGGTGATCTCGTCCAGGGCGCCGAACGGCTCGTCCATCAGCAGCAGCGACGGGTTGAAGGACAGGGCCCGGGCGATCGCCACCCGCTGCTGCATGCCGCCGGACAGCTGCCAGGGAAGGTGCTTGTCGAACCCCTCGAGGCCGACCAGGTCGAGCATCTGGCGGGCGCGTTGCCGGCGCTCGGCGGCGTCGTAGCCCATCAGCTCGAGGGGGAGCTGGACGTTGCGGGCGATCGTGCGCCACTCGTACAGCACCGGGGTCTGGAAGACGATGCCGTAGTCGCGGTCCTCCCTGGCCTTGCGGGCCGTCTTGCCATTGACGGCGACGGTGCCGCCGGACGGCTCGATGAGGTCGGCGACGATGCGCAGCAGGGTCGACTTGCCGCACCCCGAGGGCCCGACGATGGAGACGAACTCGCCCTTGGCCATGTCCATGGACACGCGCTCGAGGGCGACCGTCCGGCCCTCGCCCCGCCCGAACGACTTCGCCACGTCGCGCAGCTCGAGCGCCGCGCCGGGATGAGGGGTGGCGCCAAGAGGAGTGTCCAGGATGCCTACCTCCGTCACCTGGAGGGTCACAGCAGGCGGTTCGAGCGCCGGCGTCATGCTAGGCGATCGAGGGCCTGTTTGAAAGCTACTTCTACTATGTGAAATTCGCCTTCCACTTGCGCCCGGCTCCCGGCGCGGCCATCCTGTGACCGAAACGTGAAAGTAGCGTCCATGTGGTAAAAGCCGGAGGGAGCGCGACGTGGCGGACGTGCAGCGGCGGCGGCTCGTGGTGGGGATGTCGGGTTCCAGCGCGCCCCAGCTCGGCTACGAGTTCCTGAAGGCGACCCGCGACCTCGATTCGGTCGAGACCCATTTCGTGCTGTCCCAGGGCGCCCGGCGCAGCATCGAGCTCGAGCTCGAGATGGACCCGGCCGAGCTCGAGAAGCTCGCCGACGTGGTCTACGACGCCCGTGACCTCGGCGCCGCCATCTCGTCGGGCTCGTTCCTGACCGCCGGCATGACCATCATCCCCTGCTCCATGCGCACGCTCGCCGCCGTGGCCAGCGGCAACTCCGACAACCTGGTGGCGAGGGCGGCCGACGTGACCCTCAAGGAGCGGCGGCCGCTCGTCCTGGTCACGAGGGAGACGCCGCTCAACCTCATCCACCTGCGCAACATGGAGACGGTCACCCTGGCCGGGGCGACCGTGCTGCCGCCGGTGCCCGGCTTCTACCACAAGCCCAAGTCGATCGAGGACCTGCTGCTGCAGACCTGCGGCAAGGTCCTCGACCAGTTCGCCATCCCCCACGAGCTGTTCAAGCGGTGGAAGTCGTGATCCCCGGCCAGCTCGCCGAGCTGCTCGCCGGGACCCCGGGGATCGGCGAGCACGAGCAGGCGTTCCCGTTCCTGACGGTGGACGAGGCCGGGTTCCCGCACGTGGCCCTGCTGTCACGCAACGAGCTCGACGTCTCGCCGGACCGCTCCGAGATCCTGGTCGCCCTCTACAGCGCCCACACCCGGGCCAACCTGGCCCGTGACGGCCGGGCCGGGCTGATCGCCGTCGGCGGCCCGGTGGCCCACTACGCCAAGCTGCGCGTCGGCCGCACCCTCGAGCTGCACGGGCTGCTCGGCTGCGCCCTCGAGCTGGTGGACCTGAAGGAGGACAGCTACGGCATCCCCCTCGAGCCGATCGGCTTCCACACCAGCGAAGAGGTCGCCCGGCTGGACCGCTGGGACCTCAGCGCGAGTGTCCTCAAGGCCCTTGCCGCCCCGGCGGATGGCTGACCCGGACCGCCCGGCCGCCGCCCCCAGCTCCCCGAGGGCGGTCGCGGACCTGCTCGGCGGCCAGGCCTACCTCTGCGACCGCGGGCTCGCCACCGTGGTCTACCTCGGCCTGACCCTCGGCCAGCCGCTGCTGCTGGAGGGTGAGGCCGGCGTTGGCAAGACCGAGGTGGCCAAGGCGGTGGCCGCCGCACTGGGCCGGTCGCTGGTGCGCCTCCAGTGCTATGAGGGCATCGACGCCAGCGAGGCCCTCTACGAGTGGGACTACACCCGCCAGCTCCTGCACCTGCGCGCGGTGGCCGACACCGCCGGCGGCGGGGAGCAGGCCGTTGACGACCTCTTCGGGCCGCGCTTCCTGCTGGAGCGGCCCTTGCTCACCGCCCTGCGGCGCGGCGCCGGGGCGGTGCTGCTGATCGACGAGGTCGACCGGGCCGACGACGAGTTCGAGGCCTTCCTGCTCGAGGTGCTGTCCGACTTCCAGATCACCATCCCGGAGATCGGCACCGTCGCCGCCGAGCAGCCGCCCATGGTCGTGCTCACCTCCAACCGGACCCGGGAGCTGCACGACGCCCTCAAGCGCCGCTGCCTCTACCACTGGATCGACTACCCCGACGAGGCCCGCGAGGTCGAGATCGTGCGCCTGCGCGCCCCCGAGCTGCCCCAGCCGCTGGTCGAGGCGGTGGTCGACGTGGTCGCCCGCCTGCGGGAGCTGGACCTGACCAAGGCCCCTGGGGTCGCCGAGACCATCAACTGGGCACGGGCCCTCGGGGTGCTCGGCGTGGAGCGGCTCGACGCCGAGGCCGTCACCCCCACCCTCGGCGCCGTCCTCAAGGACCGGGACGACCTGCTGCGTGTCCAGGCCGGGCTCAAGCTGCTCCTGGACGATGTCGGACGCTGAGGCGGGGCTGGAGCTGGCCCTTGTCCGCTTTGGCCGGCTCCTGCGCGCCCGCGGCGTGCCCGTCGGCCCGGACCAGGTGATCCGCTACCGGACGGCGGTGACCCGGCTGGACGAGGCCGACCTCCAGGACCTGTACTGGGCCGG
>DATENJ010000151.1:0-12076 GCA_035275125.1 Actinomycetes bacterium
GCCGGGCGGTGGCGGGGCGGGTGGGGGTGGGCCGATCGGCTGGGTGGTGTCGTCCATGGGCGGCTGGCTCCAGACCCTCGCAGGCGTTCGGTCGGGTCAGTTGTGCCCCATCCAGGTCAGCCGCTGGTAAAGCCGCCGTTCAGGCCGGGCAAAACCCTGGTGCCGGCCTCGCGGGAGGCCGTTCAGGCGGGGAAGAAGTACACCTTGGCCGCGAACTCGGCCGCCAGGGCCATGATCACGGCCAGGTAGAACATGCCGGTCGCGGCCTGGATCGAGTTCCCCTTGACCAGCACCCGGATGAAGGAGGCCATCAGCCCGCACAGCAGCACCAGGCCGACGGCCAGGTACACGGTCAGGTTGGGGAAGGCCAGCAACGGCGAGAGCGACTGGTCGACCGCGCTGCCCCTTGCCCCGCCGAGGGCGGCCGAGACCAGGGCTGCCGCCACCCCGAAGATCAGCCAGGTGGCCAGGGCCGCGATCGGCCGGTTGGAGAGCCGCCGGTCGACCAGATACCAGTGCCCGAGCAGCAGCCCGTCCATGGTCGCGCCGAGGAACAGGGCCCCGGTGAGCAGGGCCAGCGCCCCCAGGGCGGGTCGGCCGCTCAGCTGAGCGAGCGGCCAGCCGGCGACCAGCCCCGGAAGGACCGCGGCCATCCCGACCCATCGGGCCGCCGGGACGCGGGCGTACAACAGCACCTGCCACACGAGCACGGCGGCGGCGAAAACTCCCAGCCAGATTGCGGCCATGCGGCCGGTGGCCCCGGCATCGGCCAGCTCGCCCCTGCCGGCCAGCCAGGCCAGCGCCGCGCAGGCCAGCGCCGTCCCTCCGGCCAGCTTGAAGAACCCTGGCCGGACCACGCCCCAGAGCGGCGCCAGCCACAGCAGGGCCAGGCCGCCGAGGGCGGTCTCGTAGAGGACCACGGTGAGCACTCCGGCCGGACCGTGCACTGTCGCCGTTCCCTTCTCCGCAATCGGCTGTGCCGTGGCAGCGTAGCGCCTCCGCGTCACCTGAAGCGGCGGAACCCGCCCTCGGAGTTGATGACCTGTCCGGTGATCCAGGCCGCGTCGTCGGTGCAGAGCCAGGCGACCAGCCGGGCGGCGTCGTCGGGCGTGCCCCAGCGGCCGGCCGGGAACATCCGGGCCACCCGCTCGCGGGTCGCCTGGTCGACGTAGTCGGTGTCGGTCGGGCCAGGGTTCACCGTGTTCACCGTGATCCCCCGGTCGGCGAGCGTATCGGCGAGGCTGACCGTGATTCCGGCCAGCGCAGCCTTGGAGGCCGCATACGCCAGCTCGCCCGTCATGGGCCCGAGCTGCTGCCCGGAGGTGAACAGCACCACCCTGCCTCCGGGGCGCCCGTCGTGCTGGGCGGCGAACGCCTGGACCAGGAGCAGCACGGCCCGGGTGTTGACGGCGAGGACGGCGTCAAGCTCGGCCGCGGTGAGCTCCCCGAGCCCCCCTTCGCTGCTCCGAGCGTGGTTGCAGACGAGCACGTCCACGTGGCCGTACGCCTCGACCGCGGCCGCCAGCACCCGCTCCGGCGCCTCCGGGTCGAGAAAGTCGACCTCCAGGTGGGCAACGCGCCCGCCGACCGGGCCGGCGGCCGGCGCCAGCTCGGATGCAGGGTCGGAGGCTGGCCCTCGGGCGGTGAGCTCGGCCAGGACCGCTTCCATGCCGCCGGGGTCGGCGCCCCAGGGCTGCTCCCGGTCATGCGCTGTCCATGAGGTCACGAATAGGTCGGCGCCGAGGCCGGCCAGTCGCCTGGCCACCGCCATCCCAATGCCGACCCGGCGGCTGACCCCGGTGACGATCGCCACCCGTCCGGCGAGCTGCTGGTCGGTCGGGGGATGCGCGGAGTCGCCGGTGCTCACGGCCGCAGGGTCGCGAGCACCTGGTCGTGGAGCAGGCCGTTGGTGGAGACGACGCTGCCCCCGGCCGGGGTCGGGGTCCCGGCGAGGTCGGTGAAGCGGCCGCCGGCCTCCTCGACGATCACCTGGGGGGCGGCCAGGTCCCAGAGCTCGACCTCTGGCTCGACCGCCACGTCGGCGGCGCCCTCGGCGACCAGCATGTGGCTCCAGAAGTCCCCGAACCCCCTGGTCCGCCAGCACCCGCGGGCCAGGTCGAGGAACTGCTCGCCGAGCCCGTGCTGCTCCCACGACAGGAGGCTGGCGTAGCTCAGCACGGCGTCGGACAGCTGCGCGATCTGCGACACCCGGATGCGGCGGCCGTTGACGAACGACCCCTCGCCGCGGGCCGCCCACCACCGCCGGTGCAGGGCCGGCGCCGACACCACCCCGACCTCGACCTGGCCGTGGCGCTCGAGGGCGATGAGGGTCGCCCAGACCGGGAGGCCGCGCACGTAGTTCTTGGTGCCGTCGATCGGGTCCAGGATCCAGCGGGCGCTCCCAGGCTGGTCGGCGCCGAACTCCTCCCCGACCACGCCGTGCCCGGGCCGCTCCTCGCTGATCCGCTTGCGCAGGGCCTGCTCCGCCGCCCGGTCGGCCTCGGTCACGGGAGAGAGGTCGGGCTTGGTCTCGACGACCAGGTCGTCGGCCTGGAAACGTTCGCGGGTGATGGTGTCGGCGAGGTCGGCCAGCTCGAGGCCGAAGGCGAGGTCAGGATGCATGCCGGCAGGGTACAGGGGCGAGCCTGTGGATGCGTTTCCACGGCGGTCCGAGGGGCATGCTAGCCTCGAACACGAGTTCGATCGTGAGGAGGAAGACATGGCGGACCAGCAGGACCTTCGCGGTTCCAATCTCGAGAAGGACCCCGCCGACTGGAAGACCGGCGACGAGCCGATGACCGGCGCCCAGGCGTCCTACCTGAGGACGCTCTCCGACCAGGCCAGCGAGCCCTTCGACGAGGAGCTGACCAAAGCCGAGGCGTCCCGACGCATCGACGAACTCCAGGCACGCACCGGCCGCGGCCAGTCCTGACCAGAACGGCGGCCTGGTAAAACGCCAGTCAGGGCGGCAGCAGGCGCACCAGCGGCAGCAGGCGGCACCCGGCAACACGGGCGGGACCCAGCGGCACGGACGGCACCCGGCAGCACGGGCGGCGCCGTGAACGTCGGTGGCGTTAGGCGGCGGCTAGGAGGCCGATGCCGGCGAGGGCGAGGATGACACCGGCGTTCTGGCCTCCGGACAGCCGTTCGCCCAGTAGCCAGCGGGCCAGGACGACGGTGGCGACCGGGTACAGCGACCCGAGCACCCCGACGACGGCCAGGTTGCCGGTGGTCGCGGCATAGGCGAACAGCAGGTTGGCCCCGGTGTCGCCGATGCCGACCAGCGCCACCGCCCCGATCCGGCGGCCCGGCCAGCGCAAGGGCGACCGTCGGCTGAAGAGCGCGATCATTGACAAGATCGCCAGCGAGCTCATCCTCGCTCCGGCGATCACCCAGAGCGGCGAACCATGGGATCCGGCCGTTCCGACAGCGGCGGCGGTTCCGGCGGTGCTGGCGGCTCCGGCGTCCACGAACACATAGAACAGCCCGAACCCCAGCGCCGACCCGAGCGCCATTGCCACCACCCTCCGGCCGCCCCGCGCCGAACTCTTCGCCGGGCTCGGCGAACTCGCCCCCTCCCCCTTCTTGGCTGGGGGCCCGGAGCGACCCGGGTTGTGGGGGCGGGAGACGAGGACGACGCCGGCGACGGTGGCGAGGACGCCGAGGGCGGCGAGGGTTCCGGGCTGGTTGCCGGTGATGACGGCGGCGGTGACGGGAACGAGGGCGCCGCAGGCGGAGATGGGGGCGACGATGGACATGGTCCCCTCGGCAAGGCTGCGGTAGAAGAGGACCAGGGCGCAGCCGCTTCCGACGCCGGCGGCGAGGCCCCAGGCGATCCCGGTGGTGGCGGGGCGGACGCCCTCGATCGCGAGAGCGATGGCGAGGGCGAGCGCGCCGGCCAGCTGGCTCCAGAAGGCGACGGTCAGCGCCGGCAGGCGGCGCGACTGGATGCCGCCGAAGAAGTCCGCGGCTCCCCAGCACAAGCCCGAGCTCAGGCCGAGCGGGATCCCGGCGTTCAAGGGTGCACGAAGCTCGCCGCCTTAACCCTTGTTCGACCGGCGGTCGGGCGAGCCAGGAACGTGGCTGTTCGACCAGCCGGGAAGGTGAGCGAGGCGTGGGCGGGCGGACTCATGGAGGCCCGGGTGGAAGGGGAGATGAAGGGCCCGGCGGGAGGAGTGCTGGAAGCCGGGGCGGGTGTCGGCGGCGAACAGGAGGGCGGCCAGGTCGACGGCGAGCAGGCTGAGGACGAGCCAGAGCAGTTCCATGGTCGCTCCCGGTTCTTGTCGGGCTGCACCTCGGGTGCATGTGGGGTGCGGTCGGGCTGGACGAGCGTCGTACCATTACAGTGAACCTTCGGTACAATCCATTGTACTACACTATACTGAACCCGTCGATCTAATTTATTGATACGGATGGGTGGAGCGAACTGTGCCGGAACCGGACGACGTCAACGCCGCGGTAGGCCGGAACGTGCGCGGGCAGCGCACGAGGATGGCCTGGACCCTGGAGGACCTGGCGGCCAGAGCGGGGGTCAGCAAGGGGATGCTGCTGCAGGTCGAGCAGGCTCGGACGAACCCGAGTGTGGCCACGATCTGCCGGCTGGCGACGGCGCTGGGGGTCTCCATCGCCAGTCTGGTCGAGGCGCCGGAGGTGCCGAGTGCCCGCGTGGTCCGGGCCGAGGAGGGGGTCGCGCTCTGGACCGGTGGGCACAAGGGCAGCGCGGCCCGGCTGATGGTCGGGTCGGGGACCTCGCAGCAGGTCGAGTTGTGGGACGTCCGGATGGTGGCCGGGGACGGGTACAGCTCGGAGGGGCATCCGACGGGGACCCGTGAGCTACTGCTGGTGATCGAGGGAGAGCTCACCCTCGAGCTGGACGGCACGCCCCACCTGGTCGGCGCCGGCGACGCGGTCGCCTTTGTGGCCGACCGACCGCACGCCTACCGGAACCTCGGCACCTCGCCCCTGCGGTACTCGCTCAGCGTCATCCACCGCGACCAGCCGGTCCGGCCGGTCCCAACGCCGCCGGCCTAGCGCCTCGAGCGGAGCGGCCGGCCGGGCTCAGAAGGCGTCGTTGACGCTGTCGTGGGAGTGCTTGCGCTCGAGCTCCTCCTCCGGGTCCTCCTCGTCGGCGTCGTCGCCGAGGTGGCTGGTCTCCTCCTCGAGACGGTCGTCGCCGGCGTCGCGACCCGCGGCCTGGTTGTCGAAACCGGAACCCGCGTCGGTGGTCATGGGGTCACCTCCCGACGCCTACCCTGCCCGGTGGCACGGCGCGCAAACGGCCGCCGTCGGACTGGGCGGCGCCGTAATGGTCGAGGGCCTGGGTGGCCGTCTCCACCAGGATGCGGACGCCGACGGCGATCGCCCGCTCGTCCACGTCGAAGGAGGCGGCGTGGATGTCGAGGTCGGTGCCGGGGATGCGGACGCCGAGGCGGGCCATGGACCCGGGGATCTCCTCCAGGTACCAGGAGAAGTCCTCCCCGCCCATGCTCTGGGGGGCGTTCAGGACGGCCTCGTCGCCGATGGCGCCGCGGGCGGCGGTGGCGAAGACGGCGGTGGCCTCCTCGTCGTTGACAACCGGGGGCGCCCCTCGCTGGTAGTCGAGGCGGTAGGTGACCTGGGGGTAGGGCCCAACGGTGGACTCCAGGATCCGCTCGACCAGCTTCTGGGCCTCGCCCCAGACGGCCCGGTCCAGCACCCGCAGGGTGCCCCTGGCCACGGCGGCGGTCGGGATCGCGTTGTGCACCGTCCCGGCCTCGATCGACCCGAAGGTGATGTTGAGGGCGGCCCTGGTGTCGACCAGGCGCGACAGTGCCGCCGGCAGGTCGGTGACCACCCGGCCGATCACGTACACCAGGTCGGCGGTCAGGTGCGGGCGGGCGGTGTGCCCGCCGGGCCCGGACAGGTGCACCTCGACCAGGTCGGAGGCGGCGGTGATGGCCCCGACCCTGACCCCGAGCCGGCCCACCTCCAGCTTAGGGTCGCAGTGGAGGGCGTAGATGACGCTGACCCCCTCAAGCACCCGGTCGCCGATGACGTCGATCGAGCCGCCGGGCAGGCACTCCTCGGCCGGTTGGAACACCAGCCGGACCCTGCCGGGCAGCCGGTCGGCGTGCTGGGCCAGGGCCAGCCCGGCCCCCAGCAGGATGGTGGTGTGCACGTCGTGCCCGCAGGCGTGGCAGACCCCGGGGACGGTCGAGCGGTAGGGCACGTCCTTCTCGTCGTGCAGGGGCAGCGCGTCCAGGTCGGCCCGGAGGGCCACCGTCGGCCCGTCGCCGTGGCCGATGTCGCAGATCAGCCCGGTGCCCATCGACAGCAGGCGGGGCCGGAGGCCGACGGCCTCCAGCCGGCGGGCGACCAGGGCGGTTGTCTGCCGTTCGGCCTTCCCGAGCTCGGGGTGGGCGTGGAGGTGCCGCCGGAGGTGGATCAGCTCGGGGTTGTGGGTGGCCAGGAACGCTGAGAGATCGAGAGTCACGGTATGGCTGGCTTTGGTGTGGGCGTCAGGCGATCGGTGCGGAGCTCCTTGACCAGGCTGTCAACTACGTCGGTCATGGCGCCCCCCGCGGCAATAACCTCACGCTGTCGGATGTAGCTCGGACCGCGCTCCATCATGGCGAGCGCGTTGCGCAGCTCGTCGCTGCAGTCAAGCCGGCGGGCGACCGGCGCCAGCTCGTCGACGAGCTCCTCGATCGCCTCCCGGACCGGCTGGAGCCGGCCCTGGTCGTCGAGGATGATCTCGGCGTCGAGCCCGTACCGGGCGGCCCGCCACTTGTTCTCGCGGATGATCCAGCTCCTCGGGACCGGCAGCGTGTAGCCCCGGTCCATCAAGGTGTTCAGCCGGTCGACCAGGCATTGGCTGATGGCCGCCACGGTCGCGACCTCCCCCATCGTCGGCAGGCCGTCGCAGATGCGCAGCTCGACGGTGCCGAAGCCGGGGTGGGGCCGGATGTCCCACCACACCTCGCGGATCGTGTGGATCGTCTTGGCCGAGATCAAGGTGTCCATGAACTGCTCGAACTGGTCCCAGCCGGAGAGCTGGTAGGGCACGCCGGCGGTCGGCAGGCCCTCGAACACCTTGCTGCGGCAGGAGGCCAGCCCGGTGTCGGTCCCCTTCCAGAAGGGGCTCGAGGCCGAGAGGGCCAGGAAGTGCGGGATGTACATGGTGAGGGCGTTGACGATCGCCACCGCCTTCTCGGGCGAGCGCACGCCGACGTGCACGTGGATGCCGAAGATCTGGAGGCGGCGGGCCATCCACTGCATGTCCTCGATCAGCTGGGCGTAGCGCGGGCTCGGGCTGATGTCCTGCTTGGCCCAGTCCGAGAACGGGTGGGTTCCCGAGCACATCAGCCCCATGCCCCGCTCGTCCATGAAGGGGGACAGCTCGCCGAGGGTGCCCTCCAGGTCCCGGCGGGCCTCGTCCACGGTCGTGCAGACCCCGGTGATGATCTCGACGGTCGACTCGAGCAGCTCGTGCTTGGCCTTGGGGTGCTCCCCGTTCGGATGGTCGCGGCCGAGCAGGGGCAGGACCTCCGACGCCCCGCTGCGAAGCTCGCGGGTCTCCAGGTCGACGATCTCGAGCTCGACCTCCACACCGAGGCTGGATCGTTCCGAAGATCTGAAATCGATCTGCACGGAGACTTCCCCTTGTCTGCTGCTGTTGTCGGGATGATACCGGCCTGGATTGCCCATGTGGAAAAGCAAGGCGGTCGAAACCGCTTGTCGGAGCGGGTTTCCCACATTTGTCCCTGACCCGGACGGCATTGTCCGTACCGGCTACGCGTAATACTGTAATGAGAATGCAGCAGGAGAAGGTCGTGCGTGAGGTGACCGCCTGGCTGGAGCGGCGGCTGCCCGACAGCTGGTTCGCCGGTCCGCCGGAGGTGACCGCCGACGGGGAGGAGATCCTCGTTATCGGTTCGTTGGCGGACGGCGGCGACGACCCGCTGCTGGCGGCCCGGCGGTTCCGCGAGGAGACCCGCGAGCCACGGGTGCTGCTGGCCGCCGAGCTCGAGCGCCGCTACCGGCGCAAGGTGTCCTGGGGGGTCGACTGCGGCGGCGAGCGCCTGCTGTTCACCACCCTGAGCGTGCCGGTGATGACCCGGCTGCGGCTGCCCGAGCGGCGGGTGCTCGACACCCTGATCGACGCCGGGGTCGCCCGCAGCCGCAGCGACGCCCTGGCCTGGTGCGTGCGCCTGGTCGGGACGCACGAGGCCGACTGGATCAGCGAGCTGCGCGAGGCCCTGGTCGCCGTCAAGCGGGTCCGGGCCGAGGGCCCCAGCCCCTAAGTGTCAGCGGGCCTTGCTGCGGCGCTCCAGCCAGGTCAGCAGGGTCCTGACGGCGGCCCCGGTGGAGCCCTTGGCGAGGTAGCCGTCGTCGGACTCGGCCCGGGCCGGGCCGGCGATGTCGAGGTGGGCCCAGGGGCGGTCGTCGACGAACTCCTGGAGGAACAGCCCGGCGAACAGGGCGCCGCCGTAGCGGTCGCCGACGTTCTTGAGGTCGGCCAGGTCGCTCTCGATGTCCTTGCGGTACTCGGGGGGCAGCGGCAGGCGCCAGGTCGGCTCGCCGGCCTCGGTGGCCGCCTCCAGCAGCTCGGCCGCCAGGGCCTCGTCGTTGGCCATGAGGCCGGTGTAGCGGAGGCCGAGGGCGACCACGCACGCGCCGGTCAGGGTGGCAACGTCGATGATCGCGTCCGGCTTGGCGGCGGCGCCCAGGGCGAGGGCGTCGGCCATGACCAGGCGGCCCTCGGCGTCGGTGTTCAGGACCTCAACGGTCTTGCCGTTCTTCATCGTCAGCACGTCGCCGGGGCGGGTCGCCCGACCCGACGGCATGTTCTCGGCCGAGGCCAGGTAGCCGGTGACGGCCACCGTGACGTCCAGGTCGGCCAGGACGCTCATGGCGGCCAGCACCGCCGCCGCCCCCGACATGTCGGTCTTCATGGTCTTCATCGAGTCGGGCGGCTTGAGCGACAGGCCGCCCGAGTCGAAGGTGATGCCCTTGCCGACCAGGACCACCTCCCCCGAGGCGCCCTTGGGGGCGTAGCGCAGCTCGATCAGGCGCGGCGGGTGCTCGGCCCCCTGGCCGACCCCGACGATGCCGCCGAAGCCCTCGGCGGCCAGCGCCTTCTCGTCCTTGACCTTCACGGTCACGCCCTTGCCGGCCAGCAGCTTGCGCGCGGCGGCGGCCAGGTCGGCCGGGTGCAGGGCGTTGGCCGGCTCGTTGGACAGGTCCCTGGCCAGGTTGGTGGCCGCGGCCCTGACCTGCCCGGCGGCCAGGGCGCCGGCCAGCCCGCGGGTCCCGGACGCCCCCGGGTACAGGACCAGGGAGGCCAGCTCGGCCGGCGGCCTTGACCCGTTGCCCTCCGCCTGCCTGGCCCGCTTGTACTTGTCGAACCGGTAGGCGGCCAGCAGCGCCCCCTCGGTCACCGCCTGCACGGCGGCCGCCGGGTTGGCCGGCAGGGCCTGGGGCAGGGTGGTGACGGCCTTGCGGGCACCGCGACCCTGACGCACGACCGCGGCCGCGGCCCGGCGGAGCACCTCGGCGTCGACCTTGGCCCGCTCCCCCACCCCGACCAGCACCAGCACGGTGGCCGGGAGCCTCCCCAGGGTCGGGAGGGCGACGACCTCGCCGGCCTTGCCGGTGAACCCCCGCGCCTCCAGCAGCGGCGCCACCGGCGCGCCGAGGGCGGCCACCGCCTCCTCGGCCCCCGGGCCCAGCTCCGCCCCGGCGAACACCGGCACGGCGAGCAGGTCTGCCTTGGCGGTGACCGCGTCGGCCTTGGCGAGGGTGACCTTCATGGAGCTCGAACCTCCGTCGGTGCAGGGAGCGGCAAGGGGCTAGGCTAGCAGTCCCATGGAGCGAACCAGGCTGGCCGAGCTGATCGCCTTCGACGAGCGGCGCATGGCCAAGCACCGGGTGTTCGAGACCGACCGCACCCTGACCGACCTCTACTGCCTCGACCCCGGGCAGGAGCAGCTGCTGCACGTCCACGACGACGCCGACAAGGTGCTGGTGGTCATGGCCGGCCGGGTGCTGGTCCGGGTCGACGACGACACCGCCGAGGCCGGGCAGTACGAGGCGGTGCTGGCCCCGGCCGGGTCCAAGCACGCCCTCAAGAACCTCGGCCCCGACCCGGCCGTGCTGCTGGTCTTCGTCGGCCCCCGCCTGGCCTAGGGGACCCGCTCCAGCCAGCGGTTGAAGGGGATCATGGCCTTCCAGTCGGCGAGCAGGCGGTCGAGCAGCTCGGCCGTCAGGAGCCAGGGGGCGCGCTCGTGCTGGCGGTTGAGGACCAGGGAGCGGCCCTTGAGCAGGTGGGCCCTGGGGTGGTCGGCCGGCCACGGCTTGGGCATCCGCTGGAGTGGGTCAAGCCACGGCTCCAGCCCCTTGCCGGCGGCCTTGCCCAGGATCGCCTCCAGCTCGGCGCCGGTGGCCTCCTCGGCGATGGCGGCCCGGACCCGCTGCAGGTCGGGCCGGTCGGCGTGGTACAGGCCGGAGGCGGTGTAGAGCCCGGCCGGGCCGACGTTGACGTAGAAGCCGGTCCCGATCCCGGGGCCGTCGCCCTCGTCCGGGGGCCGGGACGGCACCGAGGCGCTCATGGAGGTCTTGTACGGGGTCTTGTCCTTGCTGAAGCGCAGGTCCCGGTAGATGCGGAACAGCTTGGGCGTGCCCAGGTCGGGCACGTCGCGGCGCAGCCGGGCCGCGGCCGCCTCGACCAGGGCGGCGAACGGCGCCTGGACCTGGTCCTTGAACAACGCCCGGTGGGCGTCGAAGAACTCCTTGGTGTTGCGCTCCTCCAGGTCCTCAAGGAACGCCAGGCCCTCGTCCGGCATCCCCGCGAACGTGGTCGTCGTCATCGAACCTCCCCCTTCGGGCGATTCACCGGGGCACCCCCCTGGGGTTCCCCGGACCCCTCCGGCCGACGGCCAGCATAGCCAGGAAGGCGACAGCGAACGCGGGGATCGAGGCGCCCAGCCAGGGGAGCCGGGCCGAGAGCGGGAAGGGGAGGTGGAGCAGGCCGGCGAACAGGCTCTCGGCCAGCGACACCCAGGCGGTCACGGTCCCGGGGTTGATCCAGTTGTAGACCAGGAACCCGAGCAGCCAGACCAGCACCGCCGGCCAGCGCACGCCCCGGTAGGGGCCGTCGGCCCGGTACATGGCGGCGACGTCGTAGCGGCGGCGGGCGAGCACGTACCAGTCGGCCGCCAGCACCCCGAACAGGGGCACGAACAGCGCCCCGAGCAGGAACAGGAAGTTCTCGTAGCGGGCCAGGTCGTCGACCAGGATGGCCAGCAGGGTGGCGACCGCGCCGAGGGCGACGGCGACCCGGCGGCCGGGTAGGCGGGGGGCGGCGTTCTTGAGGCTGACCCCGGCCGAGTACAGGTTGGCGAACACCTCGTCGGTCTCGTCGACCACCAGCACGGCCATGGCCACCAGCCCCACCGGGACGGCGAGCAGGGCCGCGATCACGTCGCCGGAGCCGATGGAGAGCAGGAACAGGATGCCGAGGGCGAAGAACCAGACCTGGGCCAGCAGGTAGCCGACGGCGGTGCCCCAGAAGGTCGCGGTGGGGCTGCGGCCGAAGCGGGCGTAGTCGGCGACCAGCGGCACCCAGGAGATGGGCAGGGCGATGGCCAGGTCGACCCCGGCCCAGAACGAGAGCCCGCCCTGGCCCGCCTGGCCGGCCACGGCGCCGAGGTCGAAGCGGGTCAGGGCATACCAGGTGAGGTAGGCGGTGGAGGCGAGCACGGCCCAGACCGCGAACCGCTGGAGCCAGCGGCGCAGCACGGTCAGCGGCCCGGCCACGGCCATGGCGGTCGCCACGATCCCGAAGGCCAGCACCCACAGCGGGCGGCCGCCGACGCCGAACACCCGCTCGGAGATGGCGGTGGCGGCGCTGGCGATCACGAACAGCTCGAAGGTGGCCCAGCCCAGGTTCTGGACGACGTTGCAGGCGGTGGGGAGCAGCGAGCCGCGGACCCCGAGCGGGGCCCGGTACAGGACCATGGCCGGGACGCCGGTGGCGGCCGCCGGGACGGCGGCCAGCCCGAGCAGGGCGTTGCCGACCGCGGCCCCGACCACGGTG
>DATENJ010000152.1:0-6882 GCA_035275125.1 Actinomycetes bacterium
CGACTCGACCCGGGTGGCCGCCATCAGCGCCGTCCGCACCGGGACGCTGCCGGCGGCCAGCGGGCGGCGTGGCTACACGGTCGTGCCGGTCGAGACGATGGCCGTCGACACCAACGCCTACACCAGCGCCACCGGCCGTCCCGGCCGCAAGCTGGCCACCCTGCTGCCCAAGGGCGCGGTCCTGTCCCGGACCGGGGCCAAGCTCCGCCGGGTCAAGACGGGCGGCAAGCTGAAGCTGGCCGGCGACCGGACCCTGAAGGTCAGCGGGGTGGTCGACGACGCGCTGCTGGGCGGCTACGAGGTCGCCCTCGAGCGGGGCCTCGCCAGTCGCTACGGCATCCACCGCGCCGCCTACCTGCTGGTCAGGCCGCGCGGCCCGGTGGACGACCTCCGCACCGAGCTCCGCAAGCTGCTCAAGGGCCGGTCGATCCGGTTCGTTGTCCCAGGGGACCGGCCGTTCGTCCGGGGCGGCGAGGGCGTCCTGCCCTTGAGCCAGGTCAAGGCCCGCTTCGGTGAGTTCGCCCTGCCCAACCTCCACAAGGGCCGGCCCGACCCGGCCTGGACCAGGGCCAACCTGGTGACCCGGAAGGTGCCGCTGCTCGGTCGGGTCACCTGCCACAAGCTGGTCGTCGGCGACCTGGCCAAGGCCATGGCCGACCTCGAGCACCAGCGTCTCGGCAACCTGGTCGACGTTGGCGAGTTCCGCCGCGACGGTGGCTGCTGGAGCCCACGGCTGCTCCGCGACGCCCGCGGTGGCAAGCTGTCGCGCCACGCCTGGGGGATCGCCGTCGCCCTCAAGGTCAAGGGGGACGAGCGCCTGATCGACATCATGGCCAGACACGGCTTCGTCTGGGGCGGCAGCTTCGCCCGCCCCGACACCACCCACTTCGAGTGGGTCGGCCAGGGCGCCTAGCGGAGGGGTCCGGGGAACCCCAGGGGGGTGCCCCGGTTGATCAGGTGGAAGGTGGAAACCGGGTAGCCTTGCGCCATGCTCACCTTCGGCGCCGCGGTCTCCACCGCCCCTGACCACGCCAACGCCCTCGACGAGGTCATCCCGGCCGCCCTCGGCCAGCTCGGCGGCGCTCCCGACCTGGTGGTCTGCTTCTTCACCATGGAGCACGCCGACGCCGCCACCGGCATCGCCCTCAGCCTCTCGGAGCGCACCGGGACCTCGGCCATCCTCGGCTGCACCGCCCAGGGGGTGATCGGCGACGGCCGCGAGGTCGAGGGGGAGCCCGGCCTGGCCGTCTGGATGGCCCGCCTGCCCGGAGTCAGCGTGCGGACGTTCGCGCTGGAGGTGCTGCCGCTGGAGGACGGCGTCGGCATCGGCGGCTGGCCCGACCTGCCCGAGGAGGACCGGGCCAGCGTGCTGCTGCTGGCCGACCCGTTCACCTTCCCGGCCGACAGCTTCCTGGAGCGGCTCAACCAGGAGCAGCCCGGCCTGCCGGTGCTCGGCGGGATGGTGTCGGGGGCCACCGAGGCCGGGCGGCACCGGCTGCTGCGCGGCACCGAGCTGATCGACGGCGGGGCCGTCGGGGTCGCCCTCGTCGGCCCGGTCGACATCCGGGCCGTGGTCAGCCAGGGCTGCCGCCCGGTGGGCTCGCCGTTCGCGGTCACCCGGGGCGAGGGCAACATCGTCCACGAGCTCGGCGGCCGGCCGGCGGTCGACCGGCTGCGCCAGATGCTGGCCAGCCTCGACCAGCACGAGCAGGAGCTGCTCCGGGGCGGCGGCCTCCAGGTCGGCCAGGTCATCGACGAGCACAAGGCCAGCTTCGACCGGGGCGACTTCCTGGTCAGGGGCCTGCTCGGGGCCGACCCGGAGACCGGCTCGATCGCCGTGGCCGACAGTGTCGAGGTCGGCCAGACCCTCCAGTTCCATGTGCGCGACGCCGACGCCGCCGACGAGGACCTGGAGCTGCTGCTCACGCCCGTCTCCCGCTGGCGGCCACGGGGCGTCCTGCTGTTCTCCTGCAACGGCCGGGGGCGCGGGTTCTTCGGCGAGCCCGACCACGACGCCGCCAGGGTGGCCGCGGCCACCGACGCCGCCCCGATGGCCGGCTTCTTCGCCCAGGGCGAGCTGGGCCCGATCGGCGGCCGCAACTTCCTGCACACCTTCACCGCCAGCATGGCCGTGTTCTGCGAGCCCCGCGACCCGGTCCTGGCCCTGGACCGGGCCGCCGCCGAGCAGCCGCCGGCTCCCGAGACCCCCGAGCCCGTCTAGGAGCAGCCGTCGATGACCGCCCCCGCCGACCTCGAGCCCCGCTTCAATCTCAGGAAGTTCCTGCTGAGCGGGGACGGCTGGCCGTACCTGCTGGTGCCGTTCATCCCGGTGGCCATCGTGCTGGAGCTCCTCCACACCGGGGCCACGCCGATCTTCCTGGCCGCCGCCCTCGGGGTGATCCCGACGGCCGCCCTGATGGGACGGTCGACCGAGGAGCTGGCGGCCCGCTCCGGGCCCGGCATCGGCGGCTTCCTCAACGTCACCTTCGGCAACTTCCCCGAGCTCGTCATCGCGCTGTTCGCGCTGCGCGAGGGTCTCCAGGAGGTCGTCAAGGCGTCGATCGTCGGCTCGATCCTCGGCAACATTCTGCTCGTCATGGGGGCGGCCATGCTGATCGGAGGGCTGGGGCGGGACCGCCAGCGCTTCGACCGTACCGCCGCCAACGTCCAGTCGCTGATGCTGCTGCTTGCCGCCGTGGCCCTGGTCATGCCGGCCATCTTCGAGCTGGTGGCCGGGGCCGGCCTGCCCAAGCCCACCGACAAGGCGATCGACTTCCCCAGCGAGCTGGAGCAGCTGTCGGTCGGGGTGGCGCTGGTGCTGCTGATCACCTACGCCGCCGGGCTGGTGTTCTCCCTCAAGACCCACCGCGACCTGTTCAACCCCTCCCATGCCGCCGAGGACCACGTCGGCGAGCCCTGGTCGGTCCGGCGGGCGGTGACCATGCTGGCCATCGCCGGCGTGGCCGTCGGGGTGATGTCGGAGATCCTGGTCGGGTCGATCACCGAGGCCTCGGCGAACCTCGGCCTGTCGCCGTTCTTCGTCGGCATCATCGTGGTCGCCGTTGTCGGCAACGCGGCCGAGCACTGGGTGGCGATCTACTTCGCCCTGCGCGACAAGATGGACCTGGCGGTGAACATCGCCGTCGGCTCCTCGGCCCAGATCGCCCTGTTCGTGGCCCCGGTGCTGGTCCTGCTGTCGTTCCTGGTCGGGCCGTTCCCGATGGCCCTGGTGTTCAACGGCTTCGAGATCGGGGCCATCTTCCTGGCCGTCCTTGTCGCCAACCAGGTCACCCAGGAAGGCGAGTCGACCTGGTTCGAGGGCCTCCAGCTGCTGGCCGTCTACCTCGTGCTCGGGCTGATCTTCTACTTCGTGACCTGAGCGGCCGCCTCCGGCTCCAGCTCCTCGAACGGGGTGCGGAAGCCGTCGCGCAGCAGGTGCCGGAAGTCGCGGCGCTTGCGGATCAGCAGCCACGCCCCGAGCAGGAGGTAGAGGGCCGAGAGGGCCAGCAGCTCGATGCCCTTGGACGACGCGGGCACAACGGCCCCGAGGATGAACTGCGCCCAGAACAGGCCGAACAGGGCGAACGCCTCACGGAGCGAGATCGACAGGTTGACCAGGATGGCCACCGCGAACACCGTCTGGGCGGCCGTCAGCAGCACCTCCTCGCGCTGGGCGGCCTCGACCGGCAGGCCGTGCAGGCTGCCCGAGGCGATCGCGAACACCAGCGGGAGGGTGCCGACCAGCAGGGTCCACTGGTTGATCTTGGAGGAGACCACCGCCGTGAGGGCCTCGCTGGTCTTCAGCCGCCAGGCGTACAGCGCCACCACCAGCAGCTCGGGCGCCTCCGAGGCCAGCGGGGCCACCCACTGGACCAGCAGGAACTCGCTCACCCCGAGCTCGGTCCCGGTCTCGACCAGCGACTCGGCGAAGTGCTCGGCGACCAGCAGGATCACGATCCCGGCGACGGCGAACATCGACAGCACGCTGGTCCGTCTGGCCCGCTTGCTCATCGCCCCGATCCAGGCCGCCGGGCCGATCAGGTCGGGCTCGGTCTGGGGGGCCTTGGAGATCCGCAGGGTGTAGGCGATGAAGATGCTGACCAGGACGACCGTGTCGATCAGGGTGATGGTCCGCTTCATGGGCAGGGTCAGGCAGTAGGCGCAGGCCAGCGAGAGATAGGCCAGCTCGACCGCCTTGGAGCGCTCCATGGTGACGCCCTCGGGGTGGCGCTCGCCGCGCCGCCGCCACTGCCAGTAGGCGATGAACACGATCATCGACCAGCCGATGCCGATCAGCAGCCGGTTCGCCCCGGTCATGTTGGCCAGCACCAGCGAGCAGTTGTTGGTGGTCTCGCCGGGCGCCACGCAGCTCGACCCGTGCTCGGCGACGGTGGTGCCGCCCTTCCAGGCGAACACGAACCCGACCGCGTACTCGGGCAGGACCGCGATCAGCGCCAGGACCCCGATGGCCAGGCTGGCCGACACGTCGAGCTGGGCCGCCTCGGCCGCCCAGGCGAGCACGAACGCCGCCCCGATCACCGCCACCCCGTAGGTCAGGGCCAGCAGCGGCGGGGCCAGCTCGGGGTGCCCGAAGTGGAACAGCTCGGCCAGGCCCAGGTACATGCCGGGGAGGCAGGCGACCAGCGCCAGGACCAGGGGGACCGGCCCACTCTTGGGGCGGGCGGGCTGCTCGGGCTCAGCTGCCAACGGGTCCTCCGGCTTGGTCGGGTCCCCGAGGAGACGCCAGACGGCTCGAAGGTCTCGTCCGCCCGCGACCCGGGTGAGGCGCCGGGTGGGCGCTGGCGCCCACCGTCCTGACGGCGTGCTCGTCGGGGCACCGGCCCCGCTGGACTACTCCCCTTCGCCGGTCAGCATACCCGACCACGACCGGCTCATGACGTTTCGCCGAGGTGGGCACGGAGGAACTCGAGCGACCGCTGCCAGGAGGTCTCGGCCGCCTCGGGGGCGTGGGCCTCGGGCCGGTCGTCGTTGAAGAAGGCGTGGCCGGTGCCCGGGTAGCGGTGGAAGGTCACGTCCACCCCGGCGTCGCGCAGCTCGCGCTCGATGCCGTCCACGAGCTCCGGCGGGGCGAAGTCGTCGTGCTCGGCGAAATGCCCGAGCACCGCCGCCTTGACCGCCGACAGGTCCCAGTCCAGGCCCTCGCGGGGGAAGCCGTAGTAGCAGACCACGGCCGTGACCTCGGGCTTGCGCGTGGCCAGGAACAGGGCCAGCCCGCCCCCGACGCAGAAGCCGATCACCCCGACGCCCTCGCCGGTGGTCTCGGGCATGGCCAGCAGGGCGTCGACCGCGGCCGCCATGTCCTTGGCCGCCTGCTCGAGCTGCATCTCCATGAGCAGTTTGCCGGCCTCGTCCGGTTCGGTGGTCTCCTTGCCCCGGTACAGGTCGGGGGCCAGGGCCACGAACCCCTGGGCGGCCAGGCGGTCGGCGACGTTGCGGATGTGGGGGACCAGCCCCCACCACTCCTGGATGACCACGACGCCCGGCCCCCGGCCCGAGGGGGGCAGAGAGATATAGGCGGGAACCGCGTCGCCGTTGACGGGGATCTCGGTCATCGAGCCGGCCATCGAAGCAGCCCTCCTGGTCGTCCGGTCCTGGGTACCCGGTGATCCTTGCACGCCAGGGACGGCTTCAACCATCCGAGCCGCTCAAGCCATGCCCGGTAGGGGCCGACCGGATCAAGGGGTGCCTGCAACAGGCGTGTGCCCGGAAGGGGGAGGTCGAGCGGTGTCGAGCATGAGGGCCTGGATGGAGGCGCTGGTCTCCGCCAAGGGGTCTGACCTGCACCTCAAGGTCGGATCGGCGCCTCGCATGCGGGTGGACGGGAACCTGGTCGTCCTCGACGGTCCCATCCTCACCCCCGAGACGGCCGACAACCTGCTCCGGGAACTGATCCGCCCCGACCTGCACGACCAGTTCCAGCAGACCAACGAGGCCGACTTCGCCTACTCGCTCCCGGGGGTCGGGCGGTTCCGGGTCAACGCCTTCCGCCAGCGCGGCTCGGTCGGGATGGTGCTGCGGCGGGTCCAGGAGGGGGCGATGTCCATCGGCGAGCTCGGCCTGCCCCCGGTGATCGCCCGCCTTGCCGAGCAGCCCCGCGGCCTGGTGCTGGTCACCGGCCCGACCGGCTCGGGCAAGACCACCACCCTCGCCGCCATGATCGACCACGTCAACGCCAACCGGGCTGTCCATATTGTGACGATCGAGGATCCCATCGAGGTCCTGCACGCCGACAAGCTGGGGATGGTCAACCAGCGCGAGGTCCGGGTCGACACCGACGACTTCACCGTCGCCATGCGGGCCGCCATGCGCCAGGACCCCGACGTCATCCTGGTCGGCGAGATCCGCGACTCCGAGACCCTCAAGAACGCCCTTGCCGCCGCCGAGACCGGCCATCTGGTCCTGTCCACCCTCCACACCACCGACGCCGCCGAGACGGTCAACCGCTGCATCGACCTGTTCCCGCCCTTCCAGCAGCGCCAGGTGCGGCTGTCGCTGGCCGCCGCCCTGCGCGGCATCGTCGGCCAGCGCCTGGTCCGCCGGTCCGGCGACGGCGGCCGCATCGCCGTCCTCGAGGTCATGGTCAACACCGGCCGCACCGCCGAGGCCATCGCCGACTCCGAGCGCACCGGCGACCTCACCTCGATCATGGCCGAGAGCGGCTTCTACGGCATGCAGACCTTCGACCAGCACCTCATCGCCCTCTACCGGGAGAACGTGATCGAGCTCGAGGACGCCCTCGGCGTCGCCACCAACCCCCACGACCTCCAGGTCGCCCTCCGCAGCCAGGGCCTGGTCGCCTAGCCGCCGCGGGCGGCGGGGTCCGGCTGGCGGCGGGTCGCGGCCGCGAGCAGGATGCCGGCG
>DATENJ010000153.1:0-3988 GCA_035275125.1 Actinomycetes bacterium
ACCCAGCTCGAGGCGGCCCGAGAGGCCGTCCGCCCCGGTCAGGGCCGCACCCTGATCGAGGGCCGCCGCCCCGTCGTCGAAGCCCTGCGCGCCGGCCGCCCCATGGACCGGATCCTCCTCGCCTCCGGCGCCGGCCGAGCCGCCCTCGGCGACCTCCTCGACCTCGCCAAGCGCCGCGGCGTCGAGGTCCAGACCGTCCCCCGCTCCCTGATCGACGCCGAAGCCCGCAGCGGTGCCCACCAGGGCGTCCTCGCCATCGTGGCCCCCATCCAGCCCATCGGCCTGACCGAGCTCCTGGCCACCCCCCTCGCCGGTCGAGAGCCGCCCTTCTTCCTCGCCCTCGACGGCATCGAAGACCCCCACAACCTCGGCGCCCTCGCCCGCAGCGCCGAAGCCGCCGGCTGCCACGGCCTCGTCCTCCCCCGCCACCGCAGCGCCCCCCTCTCCGCCGTCGCCGTCAAGTCCTCCGCCGGAGCCCTCGAGCACCTCCCCGTCGCCGAGGTCCCCAACCTCGCCCGAGCCATCGAACAGCTCCAAGCCTCCGGCATCTGGACCATCGGCCTCGACGGCACCGCCGACACCAGCCTGTTCACCCTTGAGCTGGCCGACGAGCCCGTCTGCATCATCGTCGGAAGCGAAGGCACCGGCCTCCACCGCCTCGTCCGTGACTCCTGCGACGTCCTCGTCCGCATCCCCATGTCCGGCCAGATCGAAAGCCTCAACGCCTCCGTCGCCGGAGCCCTAGCCCTCTTCGAAGTCCACCGCCGCCGCCACCCACCCCCCTGATCACGTACCCTTACCCACACCCGCTGGCGTGGCGCAACCGGCAGCGCAGCTGTCTTGTAAACAGCAGGTTGGGGGTTCGAGTCCCCCCGCCAGCTCCCATAGGCGCATTTGATCCGTCGATTGTGCCAGGTAGTGGTCAGTCGGGTTTCGGCGGCGGGTCGAGCCGCTCCCAGACCAGGCGGGGCACCTGCTGCTTGCCCGCCAGCAGCAGCGGGCTGGCGCTCACGGTCAGCCGGTCCCCGGCAAGCTCCACCCACCGCTCCTGGTCGCTGCCCACCCAGTTGGGGAACAGCGACAGCTCCACATGGTGAATGACGCGATCGCCGTGGAAGCTGTAGCGGCCCGCGTAGGCCACAAAGCCCTCCACGACCCGGGCCTTCTCCTGCGTCGTTCCGCCCAGCACGTCCCCGGTGGCGAACCCGGCCCGATCCCGCCGCGACATGGTGATGGAGAAGTGGCCGTCGGCGGTGTAGACCACGTAGCCGATGGGGTCGGTCCCCATGGGGTGGGTGACCTGGCCGTCGGCGGCCCGGGTCTCCCAGGAGACCAACCGCCACCCTCCAACCAACGCGTCGAGCGCGCCACCATCGTCCATGCCGGCCTCCCAGGGTGAGACGCCCCGATCCTAGCCCGTAAGGCTGGGGAGGCGGGCTGCAGGGTGTTGCAGGAAGCACAACGTCATTCTGGTTGTCTTGTAAACAGCAGGTTGGGGGTTCGAGGCCCCCTGCCAGCTCCTATAGGTGCAGGTCACAGGCTTGCAGCGGGACTTGGCACCGGATCCGAGCAGCGCAAACAGCATTCAGGAGTACCTCGTGGACGTAGAGCACCAGCCTACGGATCTGGCGGTCTTGCCTCTCCTACGAGCCTGCGCCCGGCCTTCCTTCAGAGGAAGCCGTGCGGCGACTCAGTGTCGCTACACTTCGCCCAATGAAGCCTTGCGTCGTCGAGTTCGACCCCGGGGAAGTTCCATACGCTGCTGATCTCGGGACATCTCTCCGGGACTGAAGGAGCTGCTCACCAGCGCGCGGCAGCCAGGAACCGCTACAGGAGGTCATCATGACGCACCTGGCAACCACCACCGCAGCGGTCGGCACACAATGAACGCCCCCGCCGCAATCACCATCACGCCAGTCCTCGTTGCCGACCTGCTCGCCGAGGGCGAGCGGATGCCGGTCAACGTGCACGTCATCGACCATCCCGATGCGCGCGTGCTGGTCGACACCGGCCTGACGGAGCTGCACCCGGCGGTGGCCGACCTCGATCCCCGCCTGTATCCACTGAGCGAGCAGGACTTCGACCTCGCCGGCATCGACATCGTCGTCAACACCCATCTGCACTTCGACCACTGCGGCGGCAACCACCTCTTCGCCGGCAGGCCGATCTACGTCCAGCGTCGGGAGCTCGACGACGCGCGCAGCAAGGACGACTACACCATTCGCGAGTGGGTCGAGGCACCCGGCGTGCGGTACGTGCCGGTCGACGGCGAACTCGAGCTGCTTCCCGGGCTCCGGCTCGTCCCGGCGCCGGGCCATACACGCGGCCTGCAGGTGGTCGTGGTCGAGACCGGCGGGCATCCGGTCGTCATCGGTGGCGACGTGGCGGTTTGGTTCGGCGAGCTCGAGGAGCCGCACACCGAAGGCCAGCTGCGGGTGCTCGCGCTCGAGCCCGAGCTGGTCTGGCTCACCCACGAGCGCGATCCGTGGCGACCCCGCACCGTCTAAGGCATCACGCCGGCGTTCTCCAGGCCTTCCGGGTCCTCACTGGTCCCATCCGATGGACGGGCTCAACTCATGACATAGCCGCCGGCCACATCGAGGGTGACCCCGGTGAGCCAGGCGGCGCTGTCGGAGGCCAGGAACACCGCCGCCAAGGCGACGTCCTCGGGGGTGCCCAGCCGCCGCAGCGGGACCGCCGCCGCCATCTGCTCCCGCCACTCCTGAGGCGCCACCCGCTTGATCTGCTCGGTCAGGATGGTGTGCGGCGCCAGGCAGTTGGCCCGGACGCCATGGGGACCCGCCTCGCTGGCGACCTGGCGGGTGAGCGCGACCACGCCCGCCTTGGCCGCCATGTAGGGCGCCGGCGCCCCCAGCCCGGGCAGCCGGGCCGCGCTGGAGGCCATGGTGATGATCGCGCCTCGGCCCCGCTCGACCATTCCAGGCAAGAAGCTCTTGAGGGTCAGGAAGGTGGCGGTGAGGCTGCCGTCCAGGGTCGACTGCCAGTCCTCCTCGGGGACCTCAGCGACCGGTCCGGGACGTGCCCGCCCTCCGCCCACAAACGCGGCCAGCACCTCGGTCGGGCCGAGCTCCTGCTCCACGACGTGGTGCAGTCGTTGGACGTCGGCCGGGTCGGTGCAGTCGCCATCCACCCCGATAGCCTGGCCGCCACCCTCGCGGATGGCGTCGACCATGGCCTGGACCCTGGCCCGGTCGCGGCCGTTGACGGCCACCCTGGCACCGTTGGCGGCAAGCAGTCGGCAGGTGGCTGCGCCGATCCCGCCCGAGCCGCCAGTTACCACCGCCACCTTGCCAGCCAGATCGGGGTAGATCGGCACCTTGTCATCAACCTGCATTGGTCTCTTCCTCTGCGAAGGTGTGGAGTGGATCGTCGCCTGAGATAGCCTCCGCGGTCGTCCGTCATGCGGCGGCGTTCCCGGCCCCACCCTAGTGGTAGCGATCGCGGGGTGGTCTACCGCCGTCGTCGTATGCCGCCTGCCGATGCAGCGCTATTTGGCAGCTCAGTCGTGCACCATCAGCCGGTCGACCACCCTGTACCCGCAGCGCGCGAACGCCGCCGCCATCGGCGAGTTGCCCACATCGGTCGCGGCCACGATCTCGGTGGCGCCACCCTCGACCAGCAGGTGGCTCGCCTCCAGCAGCAGCTCCTCGGCATAGCCGTTGCCGCGGTGCTCTGGCAGCACGCCGATATAGGAGATGTCAGCTCCCCAAGGCCGCAGGCCCGGCACCGTGATCCCCACGCACCTTCCGATAGGGTCGTAGGCCAACCGCACGAGCGACCGTGGCCCAGGCAGCTCCTCGACGATGGCGTGGGCCGCCGTGTCGGCACCGGCCCTGGCGACGTCTCGCCGGGCGTGGGCGTCCAGGGTGCCGTCGACGGTGCCGCGCACGACCGCCAGCATCTCCGCGTCGTCCTGGATGGGCCGGAAAGCCAGCCGGCCGGGCCGCGGCGGCAGCGCGCCCTCGGC
>DATENJ010000154.1:0-4184 GCA_035275125.1 Actinomycetes bacterium
CCAGGTGGTCGTCATGGACGTCCGGATGCCGGTGATGGACGGCATCGAGGCCACCCGCCAGCTCACCGCCGCTCCCGACCCGCCCAAGGTCCTGATCCTCACCACCTTCGAGCTGGACGAGTACGTGTTCAACGCCCTCCAGGCGGGCGCGTCGGGGTTCCTGCTCAAGCGCAGCCCGCCCGAGCAGCTGATCGAGGGGATCCGCACCGTGGCCGCCGGGGAGGGGCTGCTGTCGCCGTCGGTCACCCGCCGGCTCATCGAGCGGTTCTCGAGCCGGCCGGCCAGCACGGCCAACCCCCGCTTCGCCGACATGACCGACCGGGAGCGCGAGGTGCTGGTGGCCATCGCCAGGGGCCTGTCCAACGAGGAGATGGCCGAGACGCTGTTCATCTCCGAGAACACGGTCAAGACCCACGTCAAGCGGGTCCTGACCAAGCTCGGGGCCCGCGACCGCGTTCAGGCGGTGGTCATGGCGTACGAGGGCGGCCTGATGGACCGGTAGCCTCGCCGTCGCCCGGCCCGGGCAGGCGGCCGGCCCGGCGCAGGCTCTCGCGGAGCAGGAACTCGATCTGGGCGTTCACACTGCGAAGGTCGTCGGACGCCCACCGCTCGAGGGCGTCGTACAGGCGCCGCTCGATGCGCAGCGGGTAGACCTTGCGGTCCGCCATCGAGCCGTCAGGTGTAGAGCGAGCCGCTGTTGACGACCGGTTGGGCACCCCGGTCGCTGACCAGCACCACCATCAGGTTGGACACCATGGCGGCCTTGCGCTCCTCGTCCAGGTCGACGATGTCCCGCTCGTTGAGGCTGCTCAGGGCGTGGTCGACCATGCCGACGGCGCCTTCGACGATCCGCTGGCGGGCGGCGACGATGGCGTCGGCCTGCTGACGGCGGAGCATGTCGGCGGCGATCTCGGGGGCGTAGGCGAGCCGGCGCAGCCGGGTGTCGAGCACCGTCACCCCGGCGACGTCCAGCCGCTCCTGGAGGTCGGCCAGCAGGGTGGCGATCACCCGGTCGGCGGCCCCCCGCAGCGACTCCTGGCCCTCCTCGTAGCTGTCGTAGGGGAAGACGCTGGCCACGTGGCGCACGGCCGTCTCCGCCTGGATGTCGACGAACCCCATGTAGTCCTCGACGTCGAACGCCGCCTGGGCGGCGTCCTGGACCTGCCAGGTGATCACGGCCGAGATCTCGATCGGGTTGCCGTTGGCGTCGTTGACCTTGAGCACGTCGGTGTCCAGGTTCCGGATCCGTAGCGACAGGTTGCGCCGGCTGGTCAGGGGGTTGATCCAGTGGAACCCCGAGCGCCGCACCGTGCCCAGGTAGCGGCCGAGGAAGACGGCCACCTTGGCCTGGTTGGGCTGGACGACGAGGAACCCGTTGAGCGCCACCACCAGCAGCAGGCCGAGCACGGCCGCGCCGGCGACGCCGCCCCAGGACACCGCGTCCCCGCCGGTGAGCGAGCTGACCAGCAACAGGGTCCCGGCCGCGGCCAGCACCAGCCAGATGGCCGCCGCAGCCAGGCCGGGGATGGTGAGCTTGAGGTCGCGGTCCCGAGTGGCCATGCTGTCCCTCCGTGATACGAGAGTGATATCACTCTTATATCACAGGGGACAAGAAGGGGGCCGAGGGGTCCCCCCGGAACCCCTCGGCCCGCCCGGCCCCCCCGGCCGTCAGGCTGTCCGTGCCACCGCGTGGCGGCGCCCGGCCAACCCGAAGTACAGGCCGAGCGCGGCGCTGGCGAGGTGCAGCGCGTTGTCCGGCTGGTTGATGTTCAGGAGGTTCAGGTCCGAGCTGCCGTTGATGAACAGCCCGAGGACCCCGACCACGAGGTAGACGGCGCCGATCAGGATGCTGACGGCGCGGGCGCTCGCCTCGCTGCGGGAGGAGGCCAGCCACAGGGCCCCGACGGCCAGGTGGACGATGTTGTGCAACGGGTTGACCCCGAACAGCAGGAGCTTGTCGTCCGAGGTGGCGGCGAAGTCACCGAACCCGGTGAAGGCGAACCCGAGCAGGCCGACGAGCAGGTAGACGGCTCCGAAGACCTGAGCGAAACGCTGGACGGGCATGTGCTAGGAGACCTCCTAGGCGGCAGATACATCGGGACGTTGGCCGGCTTGCCAGGTATTCGTACGGCCGCCTCGATCGGTTCATTCGACGGCGGAGGCGGGTTCTTTAGCGCCCGAACCGCTCAACCCGGCCTCGCGGGCATCCGATGGCAGTGGGGTCTGTCCCCGAACTCCGGAGCGCGCCGTGGAGCTGGTCTTCCCCGAGGAGCAGGCCGTCCAGCTGTTGCGGGCGGCCGAGGAGCAGGACGTCGCCGCCGGCGGGGTCTTCTCGGCCGGCCCCGGCGGTGTCCAGGTGTGGAGCGAACCCTGGAACGGCGAGGGCGGGACCAGCGGCAGCAGCGTCCAGCTGGGCAGCGTCGAGTGGACCGCCAACGCCCCCACCCGGGCCTACATCACCATCCACCGCTGCCGGGTCACCCGGGCCGGCCGGGCCCGCGGGGTCGAGCCCGCCGACCTCCTCAGGCGCGTGCTCGAGCTGGCCGGCCTCGGCGGCGACCCCACCCGGACCAACCTGGCCGCGGCCGATCCCCACTAACACTCCGAACGGGGCGTGGCGCTGGTACCCTCGCGTCGTCCCCATCCCCGTCTGGAGGTTTGCTCAATGGCCGATGCGAACCTGGTCCCCATCGTCATCGAGCAGACCAGCCGTGGCGAGCGCTCGTTCGACATCTTCTCCCGGTTGCTCAAGGACCGGATCATCTTCCTCGGCACGCCGATCGACGACACCATCGCCAACCTGGTCATGGCCCAGCTCCTGCACCTCGAGAGCGATGACCCGGACAAGGACATCTCGATCTACATCAACTCGCCCGGCGGGTCGATCACCGACCTGCTGGCCATCTACGACACCATGCAGTACGTGAAGCCGGACGTCTCCACCATCTGCATGGGGATGGCCGCCTCGGCCGCCGCCGTGATCCTGGCCTCGGGGACCAAGGGCAAGCGCTACGCCCTGCCCCACTCGACCATCCTGATCCACCAGCCGTCGGGCGGAGCCCGCGGCCAGTCGGTCGACATCGAGATCCAGGCCCGCGAGATCCTGCGCCTGCGCCGGCTGCTGGACGAGATCATGGCCAAGCACACCGGCCAGGACGTGGAGAAGATCGCCAAGGACACCGACCGCGACTTCATCATGAGCGCCGACCAGGCCCTGGAGTACGGCATGGTCGACGAGATCATCACCGCCCGCCAGGTCGTGCCCGTGATCGGCTCCACCAGCGCCCCGGCCGGCGTCTCGCGGCCGTCCAGCGACGGCGACGGCGCCGGCCCCGAGCCGACGGCCGCGCCCCCAGCCTCCTGACCTAGGCCGGGAGCTCGTCCAGCTCCTCGAGGCTGGGCGCCCCCCGGATCGAGGGGCTGAGGGTGCCCCAGACGGCCAGCACCAGGCCGAACGCGGCGAACACGGCGATCGCGGCGCGCGCCGGGACATTGTCGAGCAGCACCCCGGCGACAAGCGGGCCAAGCGGCGCGATCAGCAGCGAGATCGTGCTCCAGACCGACTGGACCCGGCCGACCAGCCGGTCGGGGGTCATCGCGATCCGGTAGCCGTGGACCACCGAGTCGGTCGAGGGGATGGCCAGGGCGGTCGGCAGGATGGCGGCGGTCAGCACGTACACGTCCGGCCAGATCAGGAACAGGCCGCAGCCGGTCCAGGTCCACAGCTCCAACACCAGCACCCCGCGGACCGGGAGGAGCCGGCGGACCAGCGGCGACAGGAACGAGCCGAGCAGCAGGCCGGCCCCGAAGACGGCCAGCAGCAGCCCGACCCGGCCACCCGACAGCCCCTGACGACGGCCGAGGACCACGATCGCGAGCAGGATGCCCGGGCCGATGAAGTTGGCCAGCCCGAACAGGAACGCGCAGGTCCGCAGGAACCGGTGGCGCCAGACGAAGCGGGCGCCCTCGGCGAGCCGCGAGCGCAGCGGCGAGCGGTCGGGCTCGCGCTCCTGCTGGAACGGCGTCCGCATGGCCAGCAGGGACAGGCTCGAGAAGGCGTAGGAGACGACGTCGACCAGGAACGGCAGCGCCCGGGCGAGCCCGAACAGCGCTCCCCCGAGCGGCGGGCCGGCCAGCCAGACCACCGCCAGCCGGCCCGAACGGGCACCCGCGGCGCCCGGCAG
>DATENJ010000155.1:0-5150 GCA_035275125.1 Actinomycetes bacterium
AGGGGGGTGTGCTCGCCCCGTTCGAGTGCGAAGCTGCCGGCGCAGGCCACCATGGCGCCGTTGTCGGTGCACAGGGCCGGGGAGGGGATCAGCAGGCGCAGGCCGAGGCGCTCGGCCTCGGCGCCGAGGCGGGCCCGCAGGCGGGAGTTGGCGGCCACGCCCCCGCCGAGCAGGACCGTGTCAAGGCCCTCGCGCTTGGCCACGCCGACCACCTTGCTGATCTGCACGTCGACCACCGCCTCCTGGAACGAGGCGGCGACGTCGGCCACGTTGACCTCGGGCCCGGCCGCCCGGACGTGGCGGAGCACGGCCGTCTTGAGCCCGGAGAACGAGAAGTCGTCGGACCCGTCGTCCAGGAGGGCCCTCGGGAACCGGACGGCGGCCGGGTCGCCCTCGCGGGCCAGGCGGTCGACCACCGGCCCGCCCGGGTAGCCGAGGCCGAGCACCCTTGCCACCTTGTCGTAGGCCTCGCCGGCGGCGTCGTCGATCGTCTGGCCCAGCCCCCGGAAGGCCCCGTCCTCGTCCATGGCCAGCAGGCTGGTGTGGCCGCCGGAGACCACGAACACCACCGCCGGCAGGGGCAGGGTCCCGTGGTCGAGGACGTTGGCGTAGACGTGGGCGACCAGGTGGTTGACCCCGAGCAGCGGGCGGTCGAGGGCGAGCGCGTAGGCCTTGGCCGCCGCCACCCCGACCAGCAGCGACCCGGCCAGGCCAGGCCCGATGGTGACCGCGACCGCGTCCACGTCGGTGAGGCGGGCCCCGCCGAGGGCGCAGGCCTGCTCGACCGCCGGGTGGAGCAGGTCGACGTGGGCCCGCGAGGCGACCTCGGGGACCACCCCGCCGTAGCGGGCGTGCAGGGTCTGCTGGTCGGCGAGCACGTTGGAGCGGACCCGGCGGCCGTCCTCGACGAGGGCCACGCCGGTCTCGTCGCACGAGGTCTCGATCCCGAGCACCAGCACCGCTACAGCTCCCGGGGCTCGGGGATGCGCGCGGCCAGGCCGGCCAGGCGCTCGGCGTAGGCCGGGGTCTGGAGGCCCTCGGCCCACATGATCAGGGCGTCCTCGCCGGTCTCGGCGTAGTAGTTCTTGCGGATCCCGACCGGCGCGAAGCCGAACTGGTGGTACAGGCCCTGGGCGGCGTGGTTGGCCACCCGGACCTCGAGCGTGCAGGCGGTCGCGCCGCGACGCCTGGCCTCGGTGACCAGGGCGAACAGCAACCGGGAGGCAACCTTGCGCCGGTGCGCGTCGGGGTCGACGGCGATGTTGGTCACGTGCGCCTCGTCCCCGAACACCATCAGCCCGGCGTAGCCGACGACCTGCCGGCGGGCCTTGGCCACGATGTAGAAGCGGGTCGAGCGCTGCACGATCTCGGAAAGGAACAGGGTCATCGTCCAGGGCCGCGGGTAGACCCGGCGCTCGATGTCCAGCACCTGGGGGATGTGGCGCCGGCGCATCGGCACCAGCTCGATCCCGAGCGGCTGGCGCGGGTCGTCCACCTGGCGCCTCGGCGGGTGGATGGTCGCCATCATCCGCCCCCCACGGTTCCCCTGGCTGCTGAACCCCCAGCGGCCAGTCGGCGCTCGACGTTCGGGTCGATGTCGGGCCGGCGCAGGTACAGCGGGGTCACCTCGAGCGGGCTGGTGAACTCCTCGCGCAGCATCTTCGGCAGGGCCAGCTCGACAAGGGCGGCCGCCGACGGCGAGGCCTGGGTCAGGCCGCCGAGCTCGGACTGCTCCCCCAGGTGCTCGAACGCCTCCCGGTAGAGCAGGGCCCCGTCGCCGCAGAGCAGGATCTCGTCGCCTCTGGCCTCGATCCCGGCGGCCAGCTGGTCGGGCCGCAGCACCTGGTAGTCGGTGACCCGGACCACCCCGCCGGGGGCATGGCGGTACAGCGCGCAGAACACCTCGCCCCGGCGGGCGTCGATCACCGGGCAGATGGCCCGGTGGGCGTGGCGGTGGGCGAAGGCGATCAGGTCGAGGCTGGGCACGGCCACCATCGGCAGCGCCCACGCCTGGGCCAGCGCCTTGGCGGTCGAGACCCCGACCCGCAGGCCGGTGAACAGCCCCGGCCCGGTGCCGACGGCCACCCCGGCCAGGGAGGACGGGTCGACCTCGGCCTGCTCCAGGACCCAGCGCACGGCCGGGGTGAGCACCTCGGCGTGGCGGCGCTCGTGGCGGACGGCCACCTGGGCCAGGGTGCCCGTCTCCGACCCGACGGCCACGCCTGTGACCGGGGTGGCGGTGTCCATGGCGAGGACGAGCAAGGAAGACCTTTCGAGCGATGCTGGCGGAAAACGTATTGTGGCACCTCAACCTGGGATCGCGCCGTCCCGAGAACAACCTTGATGGCACGCGTGCTGATCGTCCAGGGACACGCCCGCTCGCGGGCGGACACGGCCGCGACCCTGCGGGCCGAGGGCCACGACGTCCTCGAGGCGGGGTCGGCCGACAACGGCGTGCGCCTGGCCCACGACCAGGGCCCCGAGGTCATCCTCCTCGACCCGATGCTGCCCGACCGCTCCGGCTACGAGCTGTACGCCAGCCTCCAGCGCCACCCGGCCACCCTGGCCATCCCGGTGCTGTTCCTGCCCGGCGAGCTCCCGCAGGTCCCCACCACCGAGGGGGCCTTCCCCGTCGTCCTGCCCGACATCGTGACCCGCCTCGGGCTGGCCCTGCGCACCAAGTCGCTCAACGACGAGCTGCGGCTGGCCGACGTGAGCCTGCGCTCGGCCGTGCTCACCGACTCACTGACCGGCCTGGCCAACCGCCGGGCGGCCGAGGAGCGCCTGCGCTCCCTCACCGGCCTGGCCAGGGTCGGCATGGGCCCGGTCTCCATGATCCTGGCCGACATGGACGGGTTCGCCGAGGTCAACGAGCGCCTTGGCTACGCCGTGGGCGACCGCCTCCTCCAGGCCTTCGCCGGCCTGCTGCACGAGTCCTGCCGCACCGGCGACACCGTGGCCCGCCTGGAGGCCGAGGCCTTCCTCCTGCTCCTGCCGGGCACCAAGCTCGACGCCGCCTGGTACGTGGCCGAGCGGGTCCGCCGCCGCACCGCCGCCATCGGCGCCGCCCTCGGCCCCGACGGCCCCACCCTGACCGCCTCCTTCGGCGTCGCCGAGCACCGCACCCCCGACGCCTGGCGCGACCTCCTGGACCGCGGCGAGGCCGCCCTCGCCCGAGCCAAACGGGCCGGCCGCAACCGCTGCGAGGTCGCCTGACGGCACGGGCCAGTGCGGTCAGGCCGTGTAGGGTCTCGATGACCGGTGTTCGACGAGCCGGGCGACGGCGACGACGAGTTCGTCTTCGGCCTCGAGCGGGTACTGGACGGGATCGAGACCCTGATCGAGAACAGGAGGACCGGACGTGGCTGACGCCAAGGAGGCGGCCCGGGAGCGCGTCGAGCAGGCGAGGGACGACCTGGTGGCCCTCAGCCACCGGATCCACGCCAACCCCGAGCTCGGGTTCGAGGAGGAGCAGGCCAGCGCCTGGCTGTGCGAGCTGCTGGACGGGGCCGGGCTCCAGGTCGAGCGTGGCGTCGGCGACCTGCCGACGGCGTTCGCGGCCCGGGCCGGGTCGGGGCCGCTGCACGTGATTGTGTGCGCCGAGTACGACGCCCTGCCGGCCGTCGGCCACGCCTGCGGGCACAACGTGATCGCGGCCATGGCCGCCGGGGCCGGCCTGGCCCTGGCCAGGGTGGCCGACGACGCCGGGCTGCGTGTGACCGTGCTCGGCACCCCGGCCGAGGAGGGCGGCGGCGGCAAGATCCTGCTGCTGGAGCGGGGCGCCTTCGAGGGCGCGCACGCGGCCATGATGGTCCACCCGTCGCCGTACGAGCAGGCCGAGATGCCGATCATCGCCGTCAGCCACCTCGACGTCGCCTACACCGGCAAGGAGGCCCACGCCTCGGCCTACCCGCACCTGGGGATCAACGCGGCCGACGCCCAGGTCGTCGCCCAGACCGCCATCGGCCTGCTCCGCCAGCACCTGCGCCCCGGCGACCGGGTGCACGGCATCGTCACCAAGGGCGGCGACGCCGCCAACATCATCCCGGCCCACACCGAGGGCAAGTGGATGGTCCGGGCCGAGACCCTGGAGCAGCTGGAGGACATCCAGACCAAGGTGACCCGCTGCTTCGAGGCCGGCGCCCTGGCCACCGGGGCGACCCTGGAGATCACCGGGGGCCACGCGCCGTACTCCGAGATGCGCCACGACCACGAGCTGTCGGCCCTGTACCAGCGCAACGCCGAGGCCCTCGGGCGCGGCTTCGACGAGCGGAGCGTCCGGGGCGCCGGGTCGACCGACATGGGCAACGTGTCGCTGGCCCTGCCCTCGATCCACCCCACCATCGGCATCGACGCCCTCCCGGCGGTCAACCACCAGCCTGAGTTCACCGCCAAGTGCGCCACCCCGGCAGCCGACCAGGCGGTGGTCGACGGCGCGGTGGCCATGGCCTGGACCGCGATCGACGCCGCCACCGACCAGTCCCTGCGCGAGCGACTGCTGGCCGGCTAGCCAGGCTCCAGGCGGACGAACGGGTCGAGGGTGGTGGCCAGGGGCTTGGCCCTGGCCGCCCAGGTGTCGCCGTGGGGGGTGACCTCGATCTCGCGCTGGTCGTCGTCGCGGATGTGGAGGACCAGCTCCAGCCAGCTCTCGGGCAGGGCGGCGGCGACCCGGTCGGCCCACTCGACGAACACCACCGCGTCGGCCGAGAGCACGTCCTCAAGGCCGAGGTCCTCCAGCTCAAGGGGGCCGCTGAGGCGGTAGGCGTCGACGTGGTGGATGGGCGGGTCGCCGTTGTACTCGCGCACCAGCATGAAGGTCGGGGACAGCACCGGCCCGTCGGCCCCGAGGGCGTCGGCCGCCCCCTGGACCAGCCGGGTCTTGCCCGCGCCGAGGTCGCCGGCCAGCCCGACCACGTCGCCGGGGCCGAGCACCTCGGCCAGGGCCGCCCCGATCGCCCTGGTGGTCGTCTCGTCGGCCGACCACAGCCGCATGGTGCCCACGGCTCAGAACAGCCCCAGCTGCTCGGTCGGCCGGTCCTCGTCCACCGGCGCCCGGGCGGCCAGCAGCTCGGCCAGGACCCGGAAGTCGCCCTCCATCGCCTCCAGCGGGCTCGGGCCGGCCGTGCGGCGGCCCTGGGCATGCAGGGCCG
>DATENJ010000156.1:0-5448 GCA_035275125.1 Actinomycetes bacterium
GGCGGTCGACCGGCAGTGCTGGTAGCGGGCGGCCGGGGCGTCGGCGCCGGCCAGGAAGGGCTCGGCCAGCTCGGGGGCGCCGGCGGCCAGGCAGATCCGCGACACGATCGGCAGGGGGTCGGCGCGGTAGCAGCTCGGCCCGTCGCGGGTCGCCTGCTCGAGCTCGGCCACCAGCCCGAGCGCGGCGTCGAGGTCGCCACCGGCCTGCTCGATGAAGGCGGCGATGGCGAAGGCGTTGGACACGACCTGGGGGTCGCCGATGGCGCGGGCCCGGGGGAGGAACCGGCGCTGGAGCTCGACCGCCTCCTCGACCTCGCCCCGGCAGGCCAGGATGTGCGCCTTGCGGGCGGTCAGGCTGACCCCCTCGTACGACTCGGCCAGGTCCTGGTGGCGGGCCAGGAGCCGGTCGGCCTGCCCAAGGGCCTCGTCCCAGCGGCCCAGGTCGAACAGGCACTCGACCACCGACACCGACAGCCAGTGGGCCACCTCGGTGATGCCCCGCTGCTCGCACAGCTCCAGCCCGGCCTGCATCGCCAGCATCCCGGCGGCCGGGCCCTCCAGCTCGAACAGCTCGGCGCCGAGGTTGCCGTAGGCCAGGGCGGTGCCCCGGCCGAGGCCGAGCCGCAGGCCCAGCTCGACCGACTCCCGCACGTCCTGGAGGCCGCCGAGGTCGCCGATCTCGTCGCGGGCGCAGCCCCGGTACTGCAGGGCCCGCTGCCGGATGTCGTCGGCGCCGGCCTGCTCGGCCAGGTCCATGGCCCGCTGGAGCCAGTCGAGCGCCTCGGCCGGCCGCCCCGACGTCCAGACCTCCTTGCCCATCTCGAGGTAGGCGTCGGCGAGCCCGGGACCGGGCGGCTCCCGCTCCAGCATGGCGATGGCGGAGACGACCAGGCGGCGGGAGCGGGCGGTCTCGCCCCGGTACCACAGCACCCTGGCCTGGCGGGCCATCGCCTCGCCGGCGCCGAGGTGGTCGCCGCCGGCCTCGAAGCCGGTGATGGCCTCGGACAGCAGCTGCTCGGCCTGGGTGGCCCGCCCGGCCTGCTGGGCGGCCTCGGCCGCCTTCTCCAGCACCCCGGCCCGTTCCGGATGGGCGGCCGGCAGCAGCCCGAGGGCGCGCTGGTAGTGGACGTCGGCCCTGGCCACGTCGAGGGTCATGGCCCGGTCGCCGGCCAGGATCAGGAAGCGGCGGGCCGGGTCGTGCAGGGCCGCGGTGTCCTCGGCGGCCCTGGCCGCCCTGGCCAGCTCCAGGGCGGTCACGTAGTGGTGGGCGAGCAGCTCGGCATGGTCGGCGGTCCCGTCGGCGGCGACCCGCTCGATCCAGGCCGCGACGGCCCGGTGCCTTGCCACCCTGGCCGTCCGCGGGAGCTGGCCGTAGGCGACCTCGCGGGTCAGGTTGTGCCAGAAGGCGTACTCGGCCTCGCCGGCGACCGACGAGCCGCGGACGGGGCGGATGAAGGCCCGGCGGGCCAGCTCCTCGAGGCTGGCCCTGGTGGCGGCCGGGTCGCGGCCGGCGATGGCACCCAGCGCCCCCGACCAGAAGACCGTGCCGACGACGGCGGCGTCCTGGAGCAGGGCCCGGAGCTCGGGGGTGAGGGTGTCGAGCCGGGCGGCGATCACCGCCTGGATCGAGTCGGGCAGGACCGTCTCGGCGGCCGTGAGCCGCACCGTGCGGTCGTCGCGCTCCAGCAGGCCCTGGTCATCCAGCATGCGGCAGACCTGCTCGGCGTACAGCGGGTTGCCGCCGATGCGGCCCAGCAGGGTGGCGTGGGCCCCGTCGCGAGCGACGGCCCGGCCGAGCAGGGCCGCGATCAGGCGGGTGGTGTCGGCGTCCGACAGGGGGGCGAGCGGGACGGTCGTCGCCCGGTCGGACGGGCGCCGGCCCCAGTCCGGGTCGCGGTCGAACAGCTCGGGCCGGGTCGTGGCCACGACCAGCAGAGGCACGCCCCTGGCCTCCTCGGCCAGGTGGCGGACGAAGGCCAGGAGGGCGTCGTCGGCCCAGTGCAGGTCCTCGAGGACGACGACCAGCGGCCTCCTGGCCGCCACCGCCTCGAGGAAGCGCCGCCAGGCGGTGAAGGTCTCCTCCTGCTCCGGCGTCCCCGCTCTGGCCTCCATGTCGCTGGCCAGGCCGAGCAGGGGCGCCAGGCGGGTCTCGAGCCACTGGCGCTCGGCCGGCTCCTGGACCGCGGCCGCGACCGTCTCGGCCAGCTTGGCCGCGGCCGTTGCCGGGTCGTCGAACTCGAGGATGCCGGCCTGGGCCTTGAGGACCTCGCCGAGGGCCCAGAAGCTGATGCCCTCCCCGTAGGGCAGGCAGTGGCCCTCACGCCAGGCGATCAGCTCGGGCTGGGCGTCGACGAACGCCCGGAGCTCGCGGACCAGCCGGCTCTTGCCGACCCCGGGCTCGCCGCTGACGGTGACCAGCTGGACCGAGGCCTCGTCCCGGGCTCTGGCGTAGCCGCGCTGGAGCTGGCCCAGCTCGGCCTCCCGGCCCAGGAACGGGGTGGCCGGGCCCTGGTCGACGACGACCCCGAGCCGGCCGCGGGCCGAGGCCGCCACCCACACCGGCAGCGGCTCGGCCTTGCCCTTGACCCGGACCGGGGGCAGCGGCTCGTAGTCGAACAGCCCCCGGGTCGCCCGGTAGGTCGCCTCGCCGACCAGGACACTGCCGACCGGCGCCACCCCCTCGAGGCGGGCGGCGGTGTTGACCACGTCGCCGACCACGCCCTCGCTCTGGTGCCGGTCGGCGGCGACCACCGCCTCGCCGGTGTTGACCCCGACCCTGACGCTGAGGGCCAGCTCCGTGGTCGCCTCCAGGATGGCCAGCCCGCAGCGGACGGCCCGTTCCGGGTCGTCCTCGTGGGAGGAGGGGGCGCCGAACACGGCCATCACCCCGTCGCCGATGAACTTGTCCAGGGTCCCCCCGAACCGCTCGATCTCGCGGCGGAGCCGGGCGTGGTAGGGGCGCAGCAGCGCCCGGACGTCCTCGGGGTCGGCCTGGTCGGAGCGGGCGGTGAAGCCGGCCAGGTCGCAGAACAGCACGGTGACGACCCGGCGCTCCTCCATCCCGGCCGCTGCGGCCAGCGCGGCCCCGCACCGCCCGCAGAACGCGAACCCTTCCGGGACCTCGGCACCACAGGACGGGCAGCTCAGCATGGGAGCGTCAGCCGCTGACCTCGTCGAGGTGCTGGAGCAGGTCGTGGGCGGCCAGCTCGACCGACTTGTGGCGCCACTCGGCGGCGCGGTACACACACGCGATCAGGCCCGTGCGGTGGATGCGGCGGAGGTCGCCGTAGACAAAGGCGTAGCGGGCCTTGGTCTCGTCGGTGGCGCCGTCGGTGAGGGCCAGGTGCCAGAGGGCGTAGTCATCCCAGGAGTGGGACTCCAGGAAGGCGTTCTCGTCCTCGGCGCTGGGCTGGACGTCGCCCCAGTCGCTGTTGAGCACGTACTGGCGGGCGTCGATCAGCGCCCGGGCCTTGGCCACCGCCTGCTTGTTCACTGTGTAGGAAGCCATGGCGGGATTCTAGCCGGGTGGGGTCGGGTCGGCCTCGTCCAGGACCTGGGCGGCCATCTGGTCCACGAACCAGCGGCGCAGGGCCCGCACCCTGGCCGACGGCTCGGGGGTGAGCAGGAGGCCGTCGCGGCAGAGCTGGTCGGCCTGCTCGAGCAGCTCAACGTAGCTCCTGGCCCCGCTGACGGCGGCCGCCGACGCGGCCGACTCCAGCTCGATGGTCGCCTCGCCCCGGGCCTGGGCGGCGGCGACCATGTCGCGGTAGCTGTCGCGCTGGCCCCGGAACCGCCGGTAGAGCTGGTCGACCAGGTCGGCAAGGGGGGCCGCGACCCGGGCCGCGTCGTCGCCCTCGAGCTCGATGCTGATCAGCTCCAGCTCCCGGAACAGGGCGTCGTTGTGGGCCTGGAGCTCCAGGTAGCCGTCGACCGGCACGCCCGGGAACCGGACCGGCCGGGACCCGGGGGCGGCGACCGGGGGGTTGGGCAGGGCGTCGCGCAGGTCGGGCGAGCTCGGCGTGGCCGCGGGGTGGTCGCCGTTGGCCCGCAGCTCGGCCCAGACGACCTTGCCGTCGGGGGCGGTGCTCACCCCCCAGCGGTCGCTGAGGGCGGCGACCACCCCAAGGCCGCGGCCGGTGAGGGCGTCGGGCCGGTAGTGGCGCAGCGTCGGCGGGGCCTGGGAGCGGTCCTGGACGCTGATGCGGACCCGGTCCTCGCGCAGCTCAAGGGTGAGGGTGAGCTCGGTCCGGGCGTGCAGCACGGCGTTGGTGACCAGCTCCGAGCCGATCAGCACCAGCTGGCCTGGCACCGGCTCCGGGAACGCCCAGGCCGCGGTCCGGGCCGCGATGAAGCGGCGGGCCGCCGCGACGCTGGAGGGGCTGCGGGGCAGGGCGATCCGGGCCGGTTGGGGCCGCTCAGCCATGACCGGGACCTCCGGCGGCCCGGGACAGGCAGAGGATGGCCAGGTCGTCCGACAGCTCGCCGCCGTTGGCCTGGTGGACGACGTCGAGCAGCCGGTCGAGCATCTCCTGGAGCCCGCCCGTGCTCGCCAGCAGCTCGGCCACCGTCGCCTCCAGCGCGTCGATCCCGAACCGCTCCACCGAGCCGGGGGCGCTGCGGCCCTCGACCAGCCCGTCGGTGTAGCACAGCAGGGTCCACGGCCCGTCGGCCTCCAGCTGGCCCGCCTCCCAGTGGTAGGGGTCGTCGTAGATCCCCAGGGCGGGCCCGCTGGGGACCTCGAACGCCTCGACCCGGCCGGCCCGGGCCAGCAGCGGCGGGGGATGGCCGGCAAGGGCGACGGTGATCCGGTCCCGGCCGGGGCTGACCCAGCAGCAGCAGACGGTGGCGAACAGCTCCTCGGACTGCCGGTCCCGGGACAGGACCTTGTCGAGGCCGTCCAGCAGCTCGTCCGGGCCGTGGCCGGTCAGGACCAGCGCCCGCCAGGCGGACCGCAGGGCCACGCCGACCGCCGCCTCGACCGGGCCGTGCCCGGCGACGTCGCCGATCAGCAGGGCGGCCGTCCCGTCGGCCAGCTCGAGGGCGTCGTAGAAGTCGGCCCCGAGCAGGGCCCGCTCGTGCCCTGGCCGGTACCGGGTCTGGAGCTCCAGCGCCGGGTCGGGCAGGGACAGGCTGGGCAGCAGGCCGCTCTGGAGCCGGCGTGACAGCTCGGCCTGGGCCTGGGCCTCGACCAGCTCCTCCTCCCGCTGGTGCCAGTCGGTGACGTCCTGGCAGACGCCCAGCACCCGCAACGGGCGGCCCTGCTCGTCGCGGGTGACGTTGCCCCAGCTGGACAGCACCCGTAGCTCGCCGGTGGGACGCAGGATGCGGACCTGCATCCGGAACGAGGTCCCGTCGGTGGCCGCCCGGCGCAGGGTGGCGGCCGCCTCGGCGCGGTCGTCGGGGTGGACCCGCTCCAGCAGCCCGTCCAGGGGACCGTGGCAGGCCTCG
>DATENJ010000157.1:0-5149 GCA_035275125.1 Actinomycetes bacterium
GCCGATCCCGTTTGCCGAGCGGGTCACCAGCGGCCTCGGGGTGGGCGTGCCCGGCACCCTGGCCACCTGGCGGCGAGCCCTGCGCGGCTACGGGACCATGCCCCTCGGCAAGGTGCTGCGCCCGGCCATCCGGGTCGCCGAGCGCGGCTTCGTGGTCGACCAGACCTTCGCCGACCAGACGGCCACCAACGCCGCCCGCTTCGCCGCCTTCCCGGCCACGGCCGCCCTGTACCTGCCCGGCGGGGCGCCCCCGGCCGTCGGGTCGGTGCTGCGCAACCCCGACCTGGCCCGCACCTACCGGCTGCTGGCCCGCGACGGCACCGGCCCGTTCTACCGGGGCCGGATCGCCCGGGCGATCGCCGCCACCGTCCAGGACCCGCCGGTCGACCCGGCCTCGACCCTCAACGTCCGGCCCGGGCTGATGACCCCGGCCGACCTGGCCGCCTACCGGACCGTTGACCGTCCCCCGACCCGGGTCGCCTACCGCGGCCGCCAGGTCTACGGCATGGGCCCGCCGTCCAGTGGCGGCTCAACAGTGGGGGAGGCCCTCAACATCCTCGAGGGCTACGACCTGGCCGGCGAGTCCCGGGTCGATGCCCTGTTCCGGTACCTGGAGGCGTCCCGGCTGGCCTTCGCCGACCGCAACCGCTGGGTCGGCGACCCCGACGTCGTCGACGTCCCCCTGCGCGGGCTGCTCTCCCAGGGGTTCGCCGACGAGCGCCGCTGCCTGATCGGGGAGCGGGCCAGCACGAGCCCGGTCCCGCCGGGCGACCCCTTCCCGCCGTTCGGGCCTGGCTGCCCGGGGGCCGGAGTGGCCGTGGCCGGCGGCGCCGAGGGGCCGTCGACCACGCACCTGAGCGTGGCCGACCGCTGGGGCAACGTCGTCAGCTACACCCTGACCATCGAGCAGACCGGGGGCAGCGGCATGGTCGTGCCCGGCTACGGGTTCCTGCTCAACAACGAGCTGACCGACTTCAACCCCGAGCCGCTGTTCGAGGGCGTGCCCGACCCCAACCTGCCCGCTCCCGGCAAGCGGCCCCGGTCCTCGATGAGCCCGACGATCGTGTTCCGCGACGGCCGGCCGGTGCTGGCCGTCGGGTCGCCGGGCGGGGCCACGATCATCACCACCGTGCTCCAGATCCTCATGGAGCACCTGGACCTCGGCCGGAGCCTGCCCGAGGCGATCGCAGCCCCCCGGGTCTCCCAGCGCAACAGCGACCCCGGCGACGCCGAGCCGGCCTTCCTGGCCAGCCCGGAGGCGGCCGCCCTTCAGGCCCTTGGTGAGCAGCTCCGCCTGGCCCCGGCCACCGCCCCGCTGCCCTCGGAGATCGGCGCCGCCGCGGGAATCGCCTTCCTGGACCGCGGGGTTCTCCAGGCGGCCGCCGAGCCGGTCCGCCGCGGCGGCGGCAGCGCCCTCGTCGTCCACCCCGTCGACTAGCTCCACGCCCATCCCAGGAGGGATTCCATGCCCGACCGGATCACCCGCAGGAGCTTCCTCAAGGCGTCGACCACGGCCGGGGCCGCCGGGGCCCTGGCCGGCACGGGCACGGTCGCCGGGGCCGGGGCCGCCCTGGCCGGGAGCGACGACCATGTGCCGCCGTTCCCGTTCGAGGAGAAGACCATCGCCGAGCTCCAGGCGGCGATGACCTCGGGACGGCTCAGCTCGCGCCGGCTCACCCATGCCTACCTGCGGCGGATCCGCCGCCTGGACCTGTCCGGGATCCAGCTGAACTCGGTGATCGAGGTCAACCCCGACGCCCTCGAGATCGCGGCCGCCCTCGACGCCGAGCGCCGCCAGGGAAAGGTCCGCGGGCCCCTCCACGGCGTCCCCATCCTGGTCAAGGACAACTTCGCCACCCGCGACAAGATGGAGACCACCGCCGGGTCGCTGGCCCTGCTCGGGGCCGTTGTGCCCCGCGACGCCTTCGTGATCCGCCAGCTGCGGCGGGCCGGGGCGGTCATCCTGGGCAAGACCAACCTGTCGGAGTGGGCCAACTTCCGCTCCACCCAGTCCTCGAGCGGCTGGTCGGGCCGGGCCGGCCAGTGCCTCAGCCCCTATGTGCTTGACCGCAACCCGTGCGGCTCCAGCTCGGGGTCGGGCTCGGCCGCGGCGGCCAACCTGGCCGCGGGGACGCTCGGGACCGAGACCGACGGGTCGATCGTCTGCCCCTCCTCCCACAACAGCCTGGTCGGGGTCAAGCCCACCCTCGGGCTGACCAGCCGGTCCGGGGTCGTCCCGATCGCCCACAGCCAGGACGTGACCGGCCCCATGTGCCGCACCGTGGCCGACGCGGCCACGGTGCTCGGGGCCATGACCGGGGTCGACCCTCGCGACCCGGCCACCGCCGACTCCAAGGGCAACAGCTTCCGCGACTACCGCCGGTTCCTCGACCCCGACGGCCTTCGCGGGGCCCGGGTCGGTGTCTGGCGCGAGGGCGTGTTCGGGATCAGCCCCGAGGCCGACGCCGTCGCCGAGGCGGCCATCGCCGAGCTCAGCCGGCTGGGGGCGACGGTGGTCGACCCGGCCGACATCCCCAACGTCGCCGACACCTTCGACCCCGAGTTCACCGTGCTGCTGTGCGAGTTCAAGGACGACATCGCCGCCTACCTGTCGGAGCTGCGCAACACCGACATGCGGACCCTGGCCGACCTGATCGCCTTCAACGAGGCGCACGCCGACCAGGAGCTCCAATGGTTCGGCCAGGAGATCTTCCTGCTGGCCGAGGCCACCGGCGGCACCGCCGACCCCGCCTACGCCGAGGCCCTGGCCACCTCCAAGCGCCTGGCCCAGGAGGGGATCGACCAGACCCTCGCCCGGTTCGACCTGGACGCCATCGTCAGCCTCACCAACAGCCCGCCCTGGACCACCGACCTGGTCAACGGCGACCACTTCCTGACGGCCAGCTCGACCCCGTCGGCCATCGCCGGCTACCCCAACATCACCGTCCCCGCCGGCTACTCGTTCGGGGAGCTCCCGGTGGGGATCAACTTCATCGGCGGCCGCTGGTCCGAGCCGACCCTGCTCAAGCTGGCCTACGGCTTCGAGCAGGGCACCAGGGTCCGCCACGCGCCCCGGTTCGTGCCCAGTCTCGGGGTCAGGGACTTCGTCCCGCGGGACACCAACGCCCGCAAGGGCAGCGCCAGCGCCGCCGCCCGCGCCCACACCGGACGGCGGACCCGCACCGAGCCGTCCAAGAGCCAGCAGAAGCTGGCCGGCCTCTAGGCCGGGCGGCCCGGCCCGCGCCGGATCGACGCCACCTCGGCGACCACGGCGTCGCACTCCTCGTCGGTGGTGTAGAGGTGGGGGCCGAGGCGCAGGCCGGCGCCGGGGCGGTAGTCGCAGGTGTAGCCGCGGGCGATCAGCTCGGCGGTGACCTGCTCGGCGCCGTCGAAGTCGACGACCACGCTGCCGCCCCGCCGGGCCGGGTCGGCGGGGCCGCGGACCAGGGCGCCCTGGGCCTGGAACCCGTCGAGGAGGCGGGCGACCTGGCGGCGGGACTTGGCCCGGATGGCGTCAATGCCGGCATCGGCCACGATCCGGTAGCCCTCGGCCGCCATGACATGGGCGGCGACGTTGGGGGTGCCGGTGACGAACCGGCCGGCCCCGGCGGCGAAGGCGATCGGGCTGGGCTCGAAGGCGAACGGGGCCTGGTGGCCGAACCAGCCGACCAGCCGTGGGGCCAGGGTCGCGGCCACCTCCGGGCGGGCGTACAGGTAGCCGGTGCCGGGGCCGCCGAGCAGCCACTTGACCGAGCCGCCGACCATCAGGTCGACCCCGAGGGCGTCGACGTCGATCGGGACCGTCCCGGCCGACTGGTAGGTGTCGAGCAGGACCAGCGCCCCCACCTCATGGGCCCGGGCGGCCACGGCGGCCGCGTCCAGCAGGGCCGAGGAGCGGAAGGCGACGTGGGTCACGGCGACCAGCGCGGTGCGCTCGTCGATCGCCTCCAGCAGCCGCTCGAGGTCGACGGCCAGGTCGCGGGAGGGGACGGCCTCGACCTTGGCCCCGAGGGTCTCGGTGGCCCGGTACAGGTAGTCGCAGGTCGGGAACTCGAGGTCGGTGGTGACGAGGCGGTCGCGCTCGCCCGACCAGTCGAGGCACGACAGCACCTGGCCGGCCAGCACCGACACGTTGGGCCCGAGGGCGACCGACCCCGGCGGGGCCGCGAACAGCCCCTCCAGCAGGGCGGCGGTCGCCCGGATCTGCTCCAGCCAGCCCGTCCAGGCCACCACCCCGTCGGTGGCCCACTCGGCCGCGAACCGGGCCAGGGCGTCGGGCACCGTGTCCGGCATCGGCCCGAGGGTGTGGGCGGCGAAGTACGGGCCGCGGCCCAGCGTCGGGAACCGGTCTCGGTAGGCGAGCAGCTCGTCGGCCACGGCCACCTCCTCTGGCGGGTCGCCCGGTTGTCCCATGGCCCCACTACCGTATGCTCCGGCGGACCGACCGCACATCCCCTCACCTCCCGAGGACGCAGCGTGGACCTGAAGCTCGAAGTCGTTCCCATCCCCGTCTCCGACGTCGACGCGGCCAAGGCCTTCTACACCGAGCAGGTCGGCTTCAACCTGGACCACGACGCCAACCCCACCCCGGGGATGCGGGTCGTGCAGATGACCCCGCCCGGCTCGGCCTGCTCGGTGGTGATCGGCGAGGGCCTGCCGCTGGGCGAGCCCGGCTCGGTCAAGGGCGTGCAGCTGGTCGTCGAGGACATCGACGCCGTCCGCGAGCAGCTCGCCGGCCGCGGGGTCGGGGTCAGCGAGGTCCAGCAGCTGGGGCCGGAGGGGACGCCCGGGTCGCGGTTCCTGTTCTTCGACGACCCCGACGGCAACACCTGGGCGGTGCAGGAGCTGCGGCGCTGATCAGTCGCGGACCTGGCGGCGGGCGTACAGGGTCAGGCAGCCGGCGAGGGCGAGCAGGAAGGCGAGGGTGACGACCAGGGCGGCCCGGGCCAGCGAGGTGGTGCCCTGGCCGGCCAGGCGGGCCGCGGAGGTGGAGACCGTCCAGCCGCTCGCCGGGGCCCACTGGGGGGCGAGGACGAGCTCGCCGAGGAGGCCGTAGGCGAGCAGCGCGACCACCCCGGCAAGGGCGCCCCGCAGGACCAGGGCGCAGGCCGCGCCCAGCAGCCCATAGACCAGGGTGGCGGCCAGCGCC
>DATENJ010000158.1:0-2005 GCA_035275125.1 Actinomycetes bacterium
ATGGAAGGACATCGCCAAGCGGACCGCCAAGGAGGTCAAGAAGGACCAGGTCCCGCTGCTGGGGGCCGGGGTGGCCTTCTACGCCCTGCTGTCGCTGTTCCCGGCCATCATCGCCGGTGTCTCGATCTACGGGCTGGTCGCCGACCCCGAGACCGTGCGCGGCCAGATCGACCAGCTGACCCAGATGCTGTCCCCCGAGACGGCCAAGATCATCGGGGACCAGCTCAAGGAGGTCACCTCCGGGGCCGGCGGCGCCCTCGGGGTGGCCACCGTCGTCGGGATCCTGACCGCCCTGTGGAGCGCCTCCAGCGGCATGAAGGCGATGGTCACCGGGGTCAACCTGGCCTACGACGAGTCCGAAGGCCGCAAGTTCGTCAAGCTCCGCGGGCTGGCCATCCTGCTGACCCTGGGCGCGATGGTGCTGATGGGCGTGGCCCTGACCCTGATCGTCGGGTTCCCGGCGCTGGCCGACAGCTGGCCGACGGCGCTGCGCTGGACGGCCGGCATCGCCCGCTGGGTGCTGCTGGCGGCGCTGCTGATCGCCGCCCTGGCCGTGCTGTACCGCTACGCCCCCGACCGTGACGAGCCCAGGTGGACCTGGGTCAGCTGGGGCTCCGGGATCGCCACCCTGCTGTGGATCGTGGCCTCGGTCGCCTTCTCCATCTACGCCAACTCCTTCGGCAACTACAACAAGACCTACGGCGCCCTGGCCGGGGTCATCATCCTGATGTTCTGGCTGTACCTGACGGCGGTGATCGTGCTCGTGGGGGCCGAGCTGAACACCGAGATGGAGCTCCAGACGGCCAGGGACACCACGGCCGGCCCGACCAGGCCGATGGGGGAGCGCGACGCCCATGCCGCCGACCACGTCGCCGAGTCCCCGGCGGCCGCCAGATGACCGCCCGGGACAAGGCCAGGCGGGCCGAGCGGACGGCCAAGGACGCGGCCGACAGCGGGCCGGTGAAGACCCTCGGCCGGGTCGGGCTGGTCGCCTACGGGGTCGTCCACCTGCTGCTCGCCTACCTGACCGTCCGGGTCGCCATCGGCGACGGCGGCAAGGCCGACAAGACCGGCGCCCTGCAGACGATCGCCGAGCAGCCGGCGGGCCGGTTCCTGCTCTGGGTGCTGACCGCCGGCCTGACCGCGCTGGCCATCTGGCAGCTGGCCGAGGCCGGCTGGGGCCACCGCTACCGGCGCCCGGCGCGCAGGCGGACCGTCCAGCGCCTGGTCAGCCTGGGCGAGGCCGGGGTCGCGGGGGCGCTGGCCTTCAGCTCCTTCAAGGTCGCCTCGGGCAAGGGCGGCAAGTCCAAGCAGGAGAAGGCGGCCTTCGTCGACAAGGTCTTCGACTGGCCGGCCGGGGAGCTGCTGGTCGCGCTGGTCGGCCTTGGGATCGTGGCCATCGCCATCTACCTGGTCCACCGGGGTGTGGCCAGGACCTTCGTCGACGACCTCGACCTGGCCGGGGCCGAGCCCCACGCCCGCGACGCCGCTATCCGCTTCGGCCAGGTGGGCTGGCCGGGCCTTGGGGTGGCCTACGGGATCCTGGGGCTGCTGCTGGTCTACTCGGCGGTCACCTACGACCCGAAGAAGGCCACCGGCATGGACACCGCCCTCAAGACCCTGGCCGGCCAGCCGTACGGCACCGGCCTGCTGCTCATCGTCGCGGCCGGGCTGGGGTGCTTCGGGGCGTACTGCCTGTTCGACGCCCGCTACCGTCGCGGCTGAGCCGCCCGCGCCTGGCCGCGGCGGCGACCACCGCCCCCACGGCCAGGGCGAGCCAGCAGGCCAGGGGGACGACGTCCCCAGCCCGGACATAGGGGGTCCGCTCGGTCGAACGGGGCAGCTCGACGACGGCCGCGCCCCGCCACCCGCCCGGCGCCCAGGCGTCGCGGCCGATGATCCCGGGACCAGCGGGTTCCGCGCCGGCGGGGGGCGGGCCCGACCCGGCGACCGGGTCGATCCATCGCATCGCCTGCATCGACACCGACCCGAACGAGCCACGGTC
>DATENJ010000159.1:0-2346 GCA_035275125.1 Actinomycetes bacterium
GGGCCAGGCGGGTCAGCAGCCCGGCCACGGCCGCCGGGTCGCGGGCCCGGTTGTCGCCCACCTCGACGTACTGGACCCGGGTGCGCCGGGCCAGGTCGACCACGCAGGCGGCCAGGTAGTCGACGTTGACCTCCAGCCCCAGCCCGGCCAGGCCGTCGCGGGCCAGGGTGAGGGCCGTGCCCGGCCGGCCCAGGTCGCCGCCGCGCTGGGCGCCCTGCTCGACCACCAGGCCTGCCGAGCGCAGCTCGCTGACGATGCTGGACACCGACGACTTGGTCAGGCCGGTGGTGGCGGCCAGCTGGGCCCGGGTGACGGGCTCGAGGCGGGCCACCGCGTCCAGGACAAGGGCCCGGTTCCGGTCGCGCATCTCCCGCGGGCGCAGCGGCAGGTCACCCGGTGGACTGGCCATGGCCAACGCTCCCGTGACGAGAAGTTCACTGCTCGAACGAAGTAACCGCATACCTGGCGTCCAGTCAAGCCATCCTGCGACTTCGAGATCGTTCGGAGCGCGGACGAAGGTGATCCGGCCACTTGACGGGGCGGTGGCTGGCTGGGACCATCTCGCTGCTGTGGCGCGTCTGGACAGGAGCTTGCCATGCAGGACCCCCGCCCGACCCGAGACGACAAGTTCAGCTTCGGCCTGTGGACGGTCGGCTGGCCCGCCAGGGACCCCTTCGGCGACGCCACCCGGCCCCCGCTGGACCCTGTGGAGAGCGTGCACCGCCTGGCCGAGCTGGGCGCCTGGGGAGTCACCTTCCACGACGACGACCTGATCCCCTTCGGCGCCGACGGCGACCAGCGGGAGCGGCACGTCAAGCGGTTCCGCGAGGCCCTCGAGGAGACCGGCCTGGTGGTGCCGATGGCCACCACCAACACCTTCACCCATCCGGTGTTCCGCGACGGGGCGTTCACCGCCAACGACCGCGACGTGCGCCGCTACGCGGTCCGCAAGATCATGCGCAACCTCGACCTGGCGGCCGAGCTTGGCGCCCAGACCTACGTCTTCTGGGGCGGCCGCGAGGGCGCGGAGACCGACGCCGCCAAGGACGTCCGGGTCGCCCTCGACCGCTACAAGGAGGGTCTCGACCTCCTCTGCCAGTACGTGCTCGACCGGGGCTACGGGCTGCGGTTCGCGATCGAGCCCAAGCCCAACGAGCCAAGGGGCGACATCCTGCTCCCCACCGTCGGGCACGCCCTTGCCTTCATCGGCTCGCTGGAGCACGCCGCCATGGTCGGGCTCAACCCCGAGGTCGGGCACGAGCAGATGGCCGGGCTCAACTTCGTCCACGGGATCGCCCAGGCCCTGTGGCACGGCAAGCTGTTCCACATCGACCTCAACAGCCAGCACGGGCCCAAGTACGACCAGGACCTGGTCTTCGGCCACGGCGACGTGCAGAGCGCCTTCTTCCTGGTCGACCTGCTCGAGCACGGCGGCTACGAGGGCCCGCGGCACTTCGACTACAAGCCGCCCCGGACCGAGGACCCCGACGACGTCTGGGTCTCGGCCGCCGCCAACATGCGCACCTACCTGCTGCTCAAGGAGCGGGCGGCCGCGTTCCGGGCCGACCCCGAGGTGCGGGCGGCGATGGAGGCGGCCCGGGTGCCCGAGCTGGCCACCCCGACCCTGGCCGAGGGTGAGACCTGGACGGACCTGCTCGCCGACCGGGCCTCGTTCGAGGACTTCGACGTCGAGGCGGCCGGCCGGCGGGGCATGCACTACGCCGCCCTCGACCAGCTGGCCATCGAGCACCTGCTCGGGGCGCGCTCTTGACCCTGGTCGCCGGGGTGGACTCCTCCACCCAGGCCTGCAAGGTCGTGGTCCGCGACGCGGCCAGCGGCCGGCTCGTCCGCGAAGGCCGGGCCCCCCACCCCGACGGGACCGAGGTCGACCCGGCCGCCTGGGAGGCGGCCCTGGCGACGGCGGTCGAGGCCGCCGGCGGGCTGGAGGACGTGGCCGCGGTCGGGGTCGGGGCCCAGCAGCACGGCATGGTCTGCCTCGACGACGCCGGCCAGGTGGTCCGCCCGGCCCTGCTCTGGAACGACACCCGCTCCGCCGGGGCCGCCACCGACCTGGTCGCCGAGGGCGGCGGGCCCCTGGCCTGGGCCGAGGCGACCGGCTCGGTGCCGGTGGCCTCCTTCACCGTGACCAAGCTGCGCTGGCTGGCCAGCCACGAGCCCGAGGCCGCCGAGCGGGTGGCCGCCGTCTGCCTGCCCCACGACTGGCTGACCTGGAAGCTGGGCGGGGCCGCCGGCCTTGACACGCTGGCCACCGACCGGGGCGACGCCAGCGGGACCGGCTACTGGTCGCCGGCCGCCGGGTCCTACCGCCCCGAGCTGCTGCGGCTC
>DATENJ010000160.1:0-4207 GCA_035275125.1 Actinomycetes bacterium
CGCGGCGCCTGGTCGCGGTCGACCAGCGGCGGTACCAGCACCAGACCGGTCACGGCGACGGCCGACACCGCCGTCAGCGAGGCCATGACCGGCCGGCGGCGTGCCCAGGCCTGGATCCGCCGCCACAGCCACCACAGGGCCAGCAGCGGCAGCAGCACCGCGATCGACCGCCGCCGCTCCACCAGCGGCCGGCTCAGCGACGCGCAGGTCGGGCACTGCATGAGGTGCCCGCCGGCGTCCAGGGCGAGCTGGCGGCGCCGGTCGCCCGCGGACAGCGCCAGCAGCACCGGCCGGCAGCGTGCCGTCGGCAGCTCCACCCGGCGCAGGGCCAGCAGGTAGTCGAGGCGCAGCCGGGCACGTGTCCTGGCCAGCTGGACCCCGACCGCACCCGGGGTCGAGCTCCTCGCCTGGGCCAGGGTGGCGGTGTCGACCCCGTCCACCTCGTGGGCCACCACCACCTCCCGCTCGTGGTCGGGCAGCCCGGCCAGGGCGGCCTCGACGGCGGCCGCCTCCTCGTTCCGCAGGGCGGCGTCCTCGGGCCGCTCGGGCTCGCTGGGGTCGACCAGGCGCGGCCGGTGGCGCCGGCCCCGCTCCTGCTCCCTGGCCAGGGAGGTGACCAGGTTGCGGGCGGTCACGATGGCGTAGGGGGCGACCGCCTCGTCGTCGAGGCGCTCGCGCACGGCGATGACCCGGGCCAGCGCCTCCTGGACCAGGTCGTCGACCGTGTCCGGGTCGCGCACGCGGGAACCGACGACCCGCCGGAGCAGCGGTTCCAGCTCCAGGATGTCCTCGTGCCGGACGTCGGTGGCCGATGCCCGCAACCGCATGGACGGTCCCTTGCGTCGTGGGTGTCCTGTCCTGCCGGCAAGCTTGCCCCGGACCGGCGCGCGTAATGCATGGGACGGTCGCGCGTTGCATCAGTAGGGGACGCCGGTCCACTTGCGCGTGCCCGCGAGTGTCCCTGGAGGCACCGGATGACAGCAGGAGAGGGTATGGAGGAGTACGAGGACGGACTGGAGGAGTCGGCGCAAGCGCCGCCCCTTGCCTCCGGCGGGGACGCCCTGGAGTCGGTCGTGCGCCCGGCGCTGGTCGTGGCGACCCGGCTGTTCCTGGTTGCCGGGGTCGCCCTTGTCCTGGTCGACGAGACCGGCGAGCTGCGCGAGGCGGTCGCGGCCGGCGACCTCGCCCAGGTCCTCGAGGACGCGGCCCCCCAGCTCTGGTCCGGCCCGTCGCTCGAGGTCCTGGCCGGTGGCCTGCCGGTTCGCACCGCCGACCTGGCGGGCGACGGCCGCTGGCCGGCCCTGGCCGGGCTGCCCGGGCTGGCCGGGGTCAAGAGCCTCTTGTGCGTCCCGGTCGAGGGTCCGGCCGGTCCCACCGGCACCCTCACCGCGGTCCGGCGCCCCGGCCGGCCCTGGCTGGCCCAGGAGGTCGAGTCGCTGCACCTCTACGCCGGCGTGGTCGCCTCCCTGATCAGGACGGCCGCCGGAGCCGAGCGCGACGCCCAGCTGATCGGCCAGCTGGAGCACGCCCTCTACCACCGGGTCATGATCGAGCAGGCCAAGGGCATCCTGATGGAACGCGAGCAGCTCGACCCGGCCGGGGCCTTCGACCGCCTCCGCAAGGCCGCCAGGGCCCGCCGCCGCCGCGTCAGCGAGGTCGCCGCCGAGGTCGTCGCCGGCGACCCGCTCCCTCCGCCCTCGAACGGCAACGGCGGCCTGCCTCCGGCATGATGGCCAGGGGGGCCAGGACCGCGACCCCCAGGAGGGACCCATGGACGTGCTCTACACCGCCGAAGCGACCGCCACCGGCGGCCGCAAGAACGGCCACGCCTGGTCCTCGGACGGCGCCATCGACGTCCAGATCAACCCTCCCAAGGAGGTCGGCGGCTCCGGCGAGGGCACCAACCCCGAGCAGCTGTTCGCCGCCGGCTACGCCGCCTGCTTCGACAACGCCCTCGCCTCGGTCGCCCGCATCGAGAAGCTGACTCCCGGCCAGACCGCCGTCACCGCCCTGGTCGCCCTGGCCAAGCACCCCGAAGGCGGCTTCGCCCTCGACGTCGAGCTCCGAGTCGCGATCCCGGGCCTCCCCCGCGACCAGGCCGAGTCCCTGCTCGCCAAGGCCCACCAGCGCTGCCCCTACTCAAGGGCCACCCACGGCAACGTCGACGTCCGCCTCACCCTGATCTAGGTCCTAGGCTCAGCGCTTGGGTTCCTGGGCTCAGCGCTTGGGCCCCTGGGCTCAGCCCTTGGGGTCAGGGTCGCCCGCCAGCCCTGGTCCTCCGGGCGGCCGTCCCGCCCCGGCCCGCCGAGCTGGCTATGCCTCGCTGAGCGGCGCCTCGGGGTCGGCCTGCGGCCGCTCCCACGGCAGGTCGTACCGGAACACCCGGAACGCCTCCCCATACCGGAACGGCTGGTCGGCCGCCGAGAACTCGGCCATGTCCCGCACGAACTTCTGGTCCTCGCCAAAGTCCTCACCAACCTGAGTGACATGGCAGGCCAGGCTCTCGATCTTCTGGTCGATGAACTCGCCGATGTCCACGACCAGGTTCGGCTCCACGTTCATCATCACCCAGACCCCGGTCAGCTTGACCGGCTCCAGCCCCTCCTCCAGCATTTCCGGATACGCCAGCCGTGTGTCCGACCCCGGGATCACCGCCGCCAGCGTCGCCTCCCCCGCCGCCCGGTGATCCGGATGGTTGATGTACCGGTCCGCGAAGTACCGAGTCGTCGGATCAGTGGTCACCACCACCTCCGGCCGCACCCGCCGAATCAGCCGAACAATCTGCTCCCGAACCTCAAGCGTCGGTTCCAGCAGCCCATCCTCATACCCCAGGAACTCCACCTGGTCGACCCCAACCACCTTGGCCGACGCCCGCGCCTCCGCCTCCCGCAACTCCGCCAGCCGTTCCCGGGTCATCTCCGGATCACTCGACCCCGCCGCCCCATTGGTCACCAGCGCATAGGTCACATGCGCCCCCTCATGCACCCAACGAGCCACAGTTCCCGCACACCCAAACTCAATGTCATCCGGATGCGCCACCACCACCAACGCCCTCGCCGGCGTCCAGTACTCCATCCCTAGCCCCCAACCCTCGTCACCTCATCATCCGACTCAGCAACGCCAGCGCTGAGCCGTTCACCAGTATTCCAGCGAGTCGCCGATGGTCACAGCGGTGGTCCCTAGCTACCCATGGCTGACATGACTGCCCCTCGGAGAGCCGCATAGAAGGGGCGTTCTCGAACCAGTTGCTCTCCAGATTCATGAGCGGATCGTTTGTCCACAGGGCCATCGTGGGCGGTTGAAGGCACTCCGCTCGTCTCCTAGCATCCAGCCCTCATCAGAGGGACACCATGCCACCCAAGTACCACCCACCTTCATCGAATGCTCCCCGACGCCTCACAGCCATGGCCGTCCTAGCGTTCCTAGCGATAGGGGCCATCCTCTTTGCCCTCGCCGATAGGCACCAAACCGACGTCGCAAACGCGCAACGACCTCTACCGCTCTCAACCACAAGCAGCGCGACTTCGCTCACGGGACGTGGCGAGGTCTTGTCTCGTCTACAGGAGATCTTGCAGATCCGAGAGGATGCCTATCGTTTGAGGAATCCTGAGATGCTTCAATCGATCTATTCTGAGGATTGCCCTTGTCTGGCAAGTGACCAGAAGGCCATCAACGAGCTACTAGAGCGTGACCACCGATGGGCTGGAATCGCAACCTCCATCGAGGTGCGCAGCGTGAATAGAGTAAGTGAAAGAATCTGGATTGTGCTCGCGCTATTTCATTCAAACAGATTACGCATTGAAACGGGTAGTGGAGAGTTGGTTCGCGCTGAACCAGCTGGCGATGACCTATTTCAGTTTACGCTAGTCAAGCCACAAGACGCACAACAGTGGTTACTTGGTTTGGCTACGGTCCTGGAGACCAAAACATGAGGCGATTCTCTGCTACGGCCAGGTTCTTTCTACTTGTGACTCCATTGGTTGTGAGCTTGATATCGGTAGCTCCTGATTCAGCCGCTCAGGAGTGTTCGAAGGGATCATTGAGAGGTAATCTCCTGAGCCAAGGAGATAGGGCGAGGCTCGCTATCAATGGAAGTTCATATCAGTGTCGCACTCCTTCGACTCGCAGCGCAGTAGTGAGATCGGGGCCTGAATATTTGTTCGAAATCCTATGCGATCCCAACAGCGACCAAGGCCCAGGAACCCTC
>DATENJ010000161.1:0-3345 GCA_035275125.1 Actinomycetes bacterium
GTCGCGGGAGGTCAGGGTGCCCGGGTTCCGCAAGGGCAAGGTCCCCCGGCAGGTCATCGAGGCCCGCATCGGCCGTGACGTCCTACTGGCCGAGGCCATCGAGCAGGAGGCCGTGCCCGAGTTCTACGCCAAGGCGATCGAGGAGCACGGTGTCCAGCCGCTGTCCAGGGCCCAGGTCGAGCCGCCCGACTACACCGACGGCGAGCCGCTCGAGTTCTCGGCCACCTTCGAGATCAAGCCCGAGCTCGACCTGCCCCCCTACAGCGGGGTCGAGGTCGAGCGGCCGGCCCTCGAGGTCACCGACGAGCACGTCGAGACCCAGCTGGAGCGGCTGCGCGAACGGTTCGCCCAGCTCGAGGTCATCGGGCGCCCCCTGGCGGCCGGCGACTTCGCCCAGATCGACCTGCGGGCCACCCACCACACCGAAGAGATCCCCGAGCTGACCCGCAGCGACTTCCTCTACGAGGTCGGCTCGGGCACGGCCGTGCCCGAGCTGGACACCGAGCTCGAGGGCAAGCGCAAGGGCGACATCCTCAAGTTCAACGCCACCATCCCCGAGGAGGCCGGCGAGGGGCTTGGCGGCCGCGAGGTCACCTTCCAGGTCCTGGTCAAGGAGGCCAAGGCCAAGGTCCTGCCCAAGCTGGACGACGACTTCGCCCAGGAGGCCAGCGAGTTCGACACCCTCGACGAGCTCAAGGACGACCTGCGCCAGCGGCTGGAGGGCGCGGCCGAGGCGCAGCGGGCCAGCGAGCTGGAGACCCGGGTCCTGCAGGCCTACCTCGACCAGGTCGAGGTGCCTCTGCCCGAGTCGCTGGTCCACGACGAGCTGCACTACCGGGCCAACCGGTTCGCCCAGCAGCTGGGCCGGATGGGGGCCAACCTCGAGCAGTACCTGGAGGCCATCGGGCAGACCAGCGACGACATCGAGGCCGACCTGCGCGCCCAGTCCGAGCGGGCGGTCAAGGCCCAGCTGGTGCTGGAGGCGGTGGCCAAGGCCGAGGGCCTTGAGGCCACCGACGAGGAGGTCGACGCCGAGCTCCGGCGCCAGGCCGAGCAGGTCGGGCGCACCCCCGAAGAGGTCCGCAAGGCCCTCGGCGACGGTCGGGTCGGGGTCATCTCCGGTGATATCCTGCGGAGCAAGGCCCTGGCGTTCATGGTCGAGCATGCCGAACAGCACGACCCGGCGCCCGACGACGCATCCGAGCCCAAGGAGTAAGCGGCGATGCAGCCACCTTCCAACTATCTGGTCCCGGTCGTTGTCGAGCAGACCAACCGCGGCGAGCGCTCGTTCGACATCTACTCGAGGCTGCTGAACGAGCGGATCATCTTCCTCGGCACCCCGATCGACGACACCGTCGCCAACCTGGTCATGGCCCAGCTGCTCCACCTGGAGAGCGAGGACCCGGACAAGGACATCCAGCTCTACATCAACTCGCCCGGCGGCTCGGTGACGGCCCTGCTGGCCATCTACGACACCATGCAGTACGTGAAGCCGGACGTGGCCACCACCTGCATGGGCCAGGCCGCCTCGGCCGCGGCCGTGCTGCTGGCGGCCGGAGCCCCGGGCAAGCGGCTCGGCCTGCCCCACTCCCGGGTCCTGATCCACCAGCCGTCCGGCGGCGCCGAGGGCCAGTCGGTCGACATCGAGATCCAGGCCCGCGAGATCATCCGCATGCGCCGGATGCTGGACGAGATCCTGGCCGCCCACACCGGCCAGGACGTGGAGAAGATCGGCCGCGACACCGACCGGGACTTCATCATGACGGCCAGCCAGGCCAAGGAGTACGGGATCATCGACGAGATCATCGAGAGCCGGGAGGCCGCCGAGGAGCTGCTGGCTGTCGCGAGCGGCCAGTAGGGTCAAGAAAGATGCTGGCGGCAGGCACCGGCGGACAGGTACGCTCCAGCAGTCGACGACCGCAGCCCTGAGCGAGAGGACTCGACCAGATGGCCAAGTTCGGAGACGGCGGCGACCTGTTGAAGTGCTCGTTCTGCGGCAAGTCGCAGAAGCAGGTCAAGAAGCTGATCGCCGGCCCCGGGGTGTACATCTGCGACGAGTGCATTGACCTCTGCAACGAGATCATCGAAGAGGAGCTGTCGGAGACCTCCGAGCTCAAGTTCGACGAGCTGCCCAAGCCCAAGGAGATCTACGACTTCCTCAACGACTATGTGATCGGCCAGGACGACGCCAAGAAGGTCCTGTCGGTCGCGGTCTACAACCACTACAAGCGGATCCAGGTCGGGGCGGCCGCCTCGGGCGACGTCGAGCTCCAGAAGTCGAACATCATCCTGCTCGGCCCCACCGGCTGCGGGAAGACGCTGCTGGCCCAGACGCTGGCCCGGATGCTCAACGTGCCGTTCGCGATCGCCGACGCCACCGCCCTCACCGAGGCCGGCTACGTCGGTGAGGACGTCGAGAACATCCTGCTCAAGCTGATCCAGGCGGCCGACTACGACGTCAAGAAGGCCGAGACCGGGATCATCTACATCGACGAGATCGACAAGATCGCCCGCAAGAGCGAGAACCCGTCGATCACCCGCGACGTCTCCGGCGAGGGCGTGCAGCAGGCCCTGCTCAAGATCCTTGAGGGGACCACCGCCAGCGTGCCTCCCCAGGGCGGCCGCAAGCACCCCCACCAGGAGTTCATCCAGATCGACACCACCAACGTGCTGTTCATCTGCGGTGGGGCGTTCGCCGGGCTGGAGAAGATCATCGAGTCCCGGATCGGGCGCAAAGGGGTCGGCTTCGGGGCCGACCTGCGCCGGATCGCCGACAAGGACGTCGGCGAGATCCTGGCCAAGGTGCTCCCCGAGGACCTGCTCAAGTTCGGGCTGATCCCGGAGTTCATCGGCCGCCTGCCGGTCATCTCCTCGGTCCACTCGCTCGACAAGCAGGCCCTGGTCCGGATCCTCGTCGAGCCCAAGAACGCCCTGGTCAAGCAGTACCGCAAGTTCTTCGAGTTCGACGGTGTCGAGCTGGAGTTCTCCGAGGACGCCCTCGAGGCGGTCGCCGAGCAGGCCCTCCTGCGCGGTACCGGCGCCCGTGGCCTGCGGGCCATCCTCGAAGAGGTGCTGCTCAACGTGATGTACGACCTGCCGAGTCGCAGCGACATCGGCAAGTGCGTCATCGACCGGTCGGTCGTGCTCGAGAAGGTCAACCCGACCCTCGTGCCTCGCAGCGACGACGAGCAGCCCGCACGCCCCCGCCGCGCCGCCTCCTGAACTCGTTCTGACACCAGAAACGCGCCCTCACAGGGCGCGTTTCCGGTGACAAAACGGCAGGTGCGGGGTAGACACCACCCATGCGCATGCTCTGGAAGGGTGCTTTGTTCGGTGGGGCGGTCG
>DATENJ010000162.1:0-9145 GCA_035275125.1 Actinomycetes bacterium
GCTGGGAGCGGTCCAGGAACAATGCGCCGGCCAGGACCGCGAGCAGGACGAGGCAGGCGCCGAGCGCGGTACGACCGTTCATCCAAGTGGCCGCGCGCAGGCGGTGGGCTGGGGCCGCCGGTGGCGGCTGGGGGTTCAGGCTGGACAGAGTCGACGCTCCGTGGGGGATGGAGCAGCGTTCGCAGAAGATGCCTGATCCGGGCGTATCCGATCAAGGGTGTGATTAGTGACACGTTAGCCTCCCTGGTCAGGACGATAACCACGTCACCAGGATGTAGCCGGAGGCATTTGGAGGCAAACAGGAGTTCTGATATTGTGGATAACTCAAGGACGAGCGGTCGCACGCGTCCGGAACCGGCCGGCGACCTGGGAGAGCATCGCCACCAGGAGGACCCCATGCCCACGCCCGGCGTCGAGCCCAGGTTCTACACGCTGGAGGATGTGGCCACGATCCTCAACGTCCGGGCCGCCCAGGTCTATGCGCTGGTCCGCAGTGGTGAGCTCCCAGCGGTCAAGCTCGGCGGGCGTGGTGTCTGGCGTGTGGACCGCCTCCAGCTCGAGGCGTACATCGAGCGAATGCACGAGGAGACGGCCGACTGGGCACGCAAGCACCCGCTCATCGGCGCTCCTGAGGAAGCGTGACGGCGACGACAGCGGCGAAGCCGATGAACCGGCGTGCCCGCACCGCTCCCCGGCGTCGCGCCTCACCCAGGTCATGCTCGGCGATCTCGAGGTAGTCGCTGCCAACTGCTTCGACCGTGCCGTCGCAGCTGGTCCAGTCGGCGAGTAGCACCCTAACGGGCTCCCTTCGCCGGGCGAGCTCCCGGAGGGCCAGGGCGAACTGGTAGCGGCGCGTGGTCGCGGCGGGCGCCGGCTGGAGCGACGGTGGCTCGGCGGCCAGGGCGACCGAGACCGCCGACCCGTGGCGGATCAGGTGCTCGGCCCCATCCGCGGCGCGCAGGACGAGGAACTCCGGATAGCTCGCCACGACCGTGCCGCGAAAGGCCCGTTGGCCGGCGAGCACCACCGTCTCGCTGCCGACTCGGCGAGCCAGCTGCTCCCAAAGCACGGTCGCGCCGACCTCGGCACGGATGGCGGCCAAGGACTCCTGCTCGGCCTCGCGGCGCAGGCCGGCCTCGAACTCCGCCTCGAGCTCGTCGAACACACGACGCATCGCTGGCGAAGTTGACTCGTCCGATTCCTCCGGTTCGTGCATGCGCGGCAGCCTAGTTGGCACGGGCGGTTCTCCACAACTTCGACAGATCCCGTTGCCGTCTCTCTGGTCTACTGATAGGAAACAGATGCAAACGTAGACTAACACGCGTATTCGAAATATTGTCGGAGGGACGACCAGTGGATGGACTCGGGCCGTGCCAGGTCGGGTCGTGGTGGCGGCGGCCGGGCCGGGTCGCGGGGGTCGCGGTCGGCCTGCTGCTGGTCGAGCGACTGCTCGTGGGCGAGGTGGGCGCGCCGACGGCACTGGTCCGCACGCTGCAGGACCTCGGCGACCCAGGCGCCGACCCGATCCTCTCCACGCTCGCCCTGATGGGCCTGCTCGCCGAGGCGTTCGTGGGCTACCTCCTGCTCGTCCTGGCGTTGCGGCCGCTCGCCACGCTGCCGGGATTGACGGGCCGCCTGGCTCGGCGGATCACCCTCGCACTGGCCCCAGCGGCGGTCCGGCGCATGGTCGACCTGCTCGTTGGCGGCGCACTGCTCGTCCAGGTCGCCGTGGCAGCTCCGGACCCTTCGCTCGGTCATCGATCGAGCGGTTCCTGGCAGCCGGTGGTCGCCTCGTCGGCCCGCGGCCGACCCGGCACCGGCGGGCCAGTGACTCCGGGTCGCCCGGCTCCCATCCGCCTCGGAGCGGCACAGCTCCGCTCGTCAGTGGAGGAAACGGAACCGGTTGAAGCGCGGCCCATCCCCCGCCGGTCAGCGGCGCCACTGCCGCCCTGGCTGGGGGGTGGGCCGTCCAAGCCAGCACCGCTGGCGCCCTCACTGGACAGCCGGACGTCCAGGTCGGCACCGGGGTACCGCGCCCAGGCGAGCGAGCACACGGTCCAGGCGGGCGACACGTTGTGGGACATCGCCGCCGCCCACCTGGTGCCGGCGGAGCGGTCCACGGCGGCCATCCACCGATACTGGCAACAGGTCTATCGAGCGAACCGCCCCGCCGTCGGCGCCGACCCCGATCTGATCCATCCCGGAACGCGCCTGGACGTGGCCCCGTTCCGCCGGGACCGCCGATGAGCAAGCGCCGGGTCGTCTTGTCCCGCGGGGTCCGCCGATGAGCCTGCCTCGTGTCGTCCTGTTCCGCCGGGACCGCCGAGGAGCGGACTCGTGTGGTCCCGGCGCCGCCTGGGTCATCGATGAGCGAGCCCTGTATAGTCCCGCTGCCGCGGGGACCGCCGATGAGCCAGGCCCGCGTGGTTCTTCCGTACCGCTCGGATCACCGATGAGCGGGCCCTGTACGGTTCCGTGCCGCCAGGATCATCTATGAGGGAACCGTCCGGCGCTCCGGGTGCCGCGGGTGTGTTGTTCCCGGAGCTGCTCGCGTCCTCGGAGTCCGCCCCACCGGCGCGGCGGCGTGGGGCGAGACTCCTCAAGGGCCTGGCACGGGTCCTACTCTGGTCGCTCATCGCGGTTGGCGCCTTCCGGGGGCTGATGCCCGACCGGGCGGGTCCCACGCGAACGGATCCTGGGACAACGGGTTCGACGTCGGCGTTGTCGGCCGACGCTCCGCAGCTGCACCAGGCCGAGGCGGTGGCCGCGGCCTTCCTGCGCGAGTACCTGACGGTAGGCGAGGATCGTGCGGCCAGGGCCCAGCGGCTTGGCCAGCTCACCGTGCGTGGCCTCGACCTGCGCCGGTCGGTGACTGTCCCCACCGGCGTCGCGCAGTACGTCGACCTTGTCGTCCCAGCAGGCAGCAGGCCGGTCGCCGGCGGGGTTGAGGTCACCGTCGTCGCCCACGTCCTGCAGGTCCGCTCGGACGGTTACCGCGACGGCGGGATGTTGGCGTTCGTCGTGCCCCTGGCCGTCCGGCGGGAAGGGATCGGGGTTGGTGGCCGTCCACGTCCCACGACTGTGCCCTTCGGGTCCAGGCTGTCACTACCCCGCTCCCCGGCCTTGCCGCCGTCCATGTCGCGGTTGGCACGACAAGTTGCCCACCAGGCGGTGGTCGCCTTTGTCACAGGCGACAAGGCAGCCCTCGCCCGCCTCGGAGGGGGCCGGGCGCCATCGACACGTCCGCTTCCGTCCGGCTGGCGCTCGGCGAGCATCGGCCCTGCCGAGTTGACCGGCCCCGCTGGAACGCTCGCTGCTGAGGTACCGGTTCGCGCCCGCCCCACGACCGGACCGGTCAGCTACTCCATACCGGTCCGCGTCCAGCTGAAGGCCGGTCCCCAAGGCGTCACGGTGCAGCAGATCGACGGCGGCGGGCCGCCGTGACCCCGAACCCCCAGGATCCGAACAAGCGCCCGGACGGCCTGCTCCGGGTTCCCTTCGTTCCTGACGACACACCGCGAGTGGACGACCCGGCTGCTCCTGGTGCGGCCAAGCCGGTCGCTGCTCGACCACTCGTCGGCGCTCGGCGTCCCCAAGGAGGCCGTCTCCGGCGAGCACGGATGCTGGACCTCTTCCTGCGCGAGGATGCGCCGAGGCCACGGCATGGCTGGTACGCGTACCGGGTCACAGGTGTGGCGTCGTTGCCGTCCTGGGCGGTCGAGGTCGCGCTCGCGGTCGAGCGACCGCTGGACCTTCGCCCGGAGGGGTTCGCTTCCCACAGCGACGAGGGGCCGGGAGACCCGCTGGGTTCCCTAGCACCGGGAACCCAGGTTCAGGCGATCGTGCTGCTCAGGGCAACTGGCAGGGCGAACTGGCTAGCAGGGATCGTCGAGGCGGCCGCGGAGGTCGAGGCGGCCGCGGGTATCCGACGCGTCACCGATGCGGACCGGTTGTGGGAGAGCCCGTTGGAGGCGCGGTCGGGCCTGCTCATGGGTCCGTCGCTACCTGGACTGGTGCCCATTCCTCCCGCCGTCGCTCTGGCGCATGTCGGAGCGGCCGGGGCGCGGGGCCTTGCCGCTCCACTGCGCCGCTGGCGACCGGCGGCGGGAAGGGTACGGGTGTCGTGGGAGGCGGGCACGGGCGCTGTGCTGACCTGCGAGGGTCCGAGCGGCGTGTCGGCCCAGGTGGTGGTCGCGCTCCAAGGCACCGGGAGCATCGGGGCGATCGCTCCACCGCCGGGCGGTGCCCTGGTGCTCCGCGCCTGGCGAACGAGAGGCACCTGGGGGGCGGCATGTGGGCTGGTCCTTGGCGCCGCTGAGGCAGGGGGCCTGGGGCGCGAGGCACAACGCGTCGCCGCCGGCGCTCGGGCTGAGGGATGGGATGCGGTCGTCCTCCACGGCAAGGCCGCCCTGCGGCTGGCCAGGGCCGGCGACCACCGGCAGATGGCGCCGGAGGCAGAGGCCCGGGCGGCTTCATCCTCACAGGTGGCAGCGCTGTTTGAGGCCTGCCTCATCGCGGCAGGTCTGGGCAGCCCGGTTCCACCCGCCGGGCACTCGTGGGCTCTGGCAGTAACTCCCTGACGCCTCACATCCCCCTACCGCAGGACCTCCGGCTGGGCTGTGGATGCCCGGCTGCACTCTCCTTTCAGAGGATAGTAGAGTCAAACGAATGCAAATGGAGTCAAACACAGGAGAGTGCCTCCATGACGACATCGGCACCGCAGTGGCCAGGTCAGGAAGGCATGCACGAACGGCGCGAGGACCAACAACCCGCGCCGAGCGAGGCCGGGGTCCCGGTCCGGATGGTCCGCCCCTCCCCCGCCGCCGGCCCCTCCCCGGCTGCCGACCCTTCCTCTGGTACCAGCCCCTCCCGGGTTACCGATCCCGCCCCGGTTGCCGATCCCGCCCCGGTCGCCGGCCCTTCGCGGGTTGCCGACCCCTCCTGGGTTACCGAATCCTCTCGGGTCGCCGACCCCTTCCGGGTTGCCGGCCCGTCTCCGGTTACCGGTCCCCCTCGGGTTGTCGATCCCGACCCGGTCGCCGATCCCTCTCGGGTTGTCGATCCCACCCCGGTGGCCGACTCCTCTCCGGTGGCCGAACCCTCCTCGGTGGCCGAACCCACCCCGGTGGCCGAACCCACCCCGGTGGCGGTGGCGGCTGGGGTGGTCGATCTGGCGGAGCGGCGGAGGCGCCAGCAGCGGCTGCGGAGGGCGGCAGCTCGTCGTAACCGGTTTGTGGTGGTGCGGGATGCGACGGAGCGGGATCTGTGGGTGGCACGGCGGCGGGCGAGGGTGAACCTGCCCTCTCCGGTGGCGGTCACGAGGGACATCGCCCTCGCGTTGCTCGAGGTCGAGGCTGGTTGCCGGAGTGCGGGACAGCTGGAACGGATCTTCAGCCCGCAGCTTTGGGAAGCGCTCGAGCACCGCATCGGACGGCGGGGTGGCCCGCTTCCGAGCGGCCGGTCGCTCATCTCGGTGCGATGCCAGGAGGACCGGCCCGGGCTTGCCGACACGGTCGCGGTGGTCCGCAAGGGCGAGCTGGTTCGGCCGGTGGCGCTCCGGCTTGACGCGTGTGGGGGCCGCTGGACCGTGACAGAGCTGCGCTGGTGGCGTAACGAGACCGACACAGCCAGGACATCCGGGTGAGACCGCGGGTCGTCATGATGAACCCGATCGGGATCCGTGACGAAGAACAGACAAGTTCCAAGAAACCATGGCCCTGGAGTCGATGGACGACTAAGCTCCCGGGACACGGCGGAGCGGGTCCGGGCGGCACGAGGGTTCGGGGGTCGAGATGGCCGGGATGGCGGAGCGCTACTGGAAGGACCTGCGGCCGTCGAGCGCCGCCCAATTCCGGCTGGACGTGACCATCCCACACGACCGGGACCAGTCCGAGCGCGACCTGCGCCGCTCCGGACGGCAGGTCAGCCCCCGGCCGCGCGTCCGCGCCAAGCTCCGCGCCACCTCCCAATAACCCGCGGCACCGCCGCTCACGCCGATTCCCCTCGGCGTCGCCGCAGTCACCCTGGTAGCCCGCGGCGGCGCCGCCAGTCTCGCCGATCAGGGGCGGGGGGCGGTGGCGCCGTGGCAGAGCTTGTATTTCTTGCCTGAGCCGCAGGGGCAGGGTTGGTTGCGGCCGACCTTTTTGCCGCCGGGGCGTTGGGCCTGGGTGGCGGTGGCGCGCTCTTCGGCTTCGGTGATGGCGGAGGTGAGCTGGGTCGGTTGTGGGGGTGGGGGCTGGCGGTGCTCCTCTTGCTCTTCGACGACCTGGATGGAGGCGTTGAAGACGTAGGCGACGGCCTCGCGCTTGATGGAGTCCTGCATGGCCACGAACATGTCGAAGCCCTCGCGCTGGTACTCGACCAGCGGGTCGCGCTGGCCGATGGCGCGTAGGCCGATGCCCTCCTGGAGGTAGTCCATCTCGTAGAGGTGCTCGCGCCAGTGGCGGTCGAGGACGGTCAGGAGCACGCGGCGCTCGAGGGCGTGGAGCAGGTCGGCGCCGAACTCGGCCTCGCGGTCCTTGTAGGCGCGCTCGGCGTCTTCGAGGAGCTGGTTCTCGAATTCGGCATGGTCGAGGCCGTCGAGGTCGAGGGTCGCGGGGTCGATCTGGGTCGGGTAGAGCTGGCCGATCGCCTTGAACAGGCCCTCGAAGTCCCACTCCTCGGGGTAGACGCCTTCGGGGCAGTACTCGGCGACCAGGTTGCCGACCACGTCACCGAGGAAGCCGAGGGTCTGGTCGCGCAGCTCGTCGCCGCCTTCCAGAATGCGGCGGCGGGTCTCGTAGATGACCTGGCGCTGCTTGTTCATGACCTCGTCGTACTTGAGGACGTTCTTGCGGCGCTCGAAGTTCTGCGACTCGACCTGGCGCTGGGCGTTGGCGATCGCCTTGGTCACCAGCTTGTGGGTGATGGGCACGTCGTCGGGCAGCGACAGCCGCTCCATCAGGTTGCCGACGGTCTTGGTGGCGAACATCCGCATCAGGTCGTCCTCGAGGGACAGGTAGAAGCGGGACTCGCCCGGGTCGCCCTGGCGGCCGGAGCGGCCGCGGAGCTGGTTGTCGATCCGGCGGGACTCGTGGCGCTCGGTGCCGAGCACGGCCAGCCCGCCCCGGTCGACGACCTGCTGGTGCTCGTCGGCGACCTGGCGGGTCTTCTCCTCGATGGCCGCCTGCTTGGCCGCGTTCCACTCATCGGGCGGGGTCTCGGCCGGGTCCATGCCCTTGGCCCGCAGCGACTCCTCGGCCAGGTACTCGACGTTGCCGCCGAGCATGATGTCGACGCCGCGCCCGGCCATGTTGGTGGCAACGGTGACGGCGCCGAGCCGGCCGGCCTGGGCGATGATGTGGGCCTCGCGCTCGTGGTGCTTGGCGTTGAGGATCTCGGCCTTGATCCCCCGCTTCTCCAGCAGGCGGTTGACCCGCTCCGACTTCTCGATGGAGACGGTGCCGACCAGCATCGGCTGGCCGCGGTCGTGGCGCTCGGCGATCTCGTCGGCCAGGGCCTCGAACTTGGCCTGCTCGCTCTTGTAGATCACGTCCCCGTGGTCCTGGCGGATCATCGGCTTGTTGGTCGGGACCTCGACCACACCCAGCTTGTAGATGTGGTTGAACTCGGCCGCCTCGGTCTTGGCCGTGCCCGTCATCCCGGAGATCTTGTCGTACATCCGGAAGTAGTTCTGCAGGGTGATGGTGGCGTAGGTCTGGTTCTCCTCCTTGATCGGGACCGACTCCTTGGCCTCGATGGCCTGGTGCAGCCCCTCGGAGTAGCGCCGGCCCTCCAGCACCCGCCCGGTGAACTCGTCGACGATCAGCACCTCGCCGTCGCGCACGATGTACTCGTCGTCGCGCTTGTAGAGCTCCTTGGCCCGGATGGCGTTCTGCAGGTGGTGGACCAGGGGGGTGTTGATCGCGTCGTAGAGGTTCTCGATCTGGAGGATCTCCTCCACCTTGGCGATCCCGGCCTCGTTGATGGCCACGGTGTGCTTGCCCTCGTCCACCTCGTAGTGGTTGTCGCGCTGGAGCCTCGGGGCCAGGCGGGCGAACTGCTGGTACCAGCGGTGGCCCTGCTCGGTCGCGCCGGAGATGATCAGCGGGGTGCGGGCCTCGTCGACCAGGATGGAGTCGACCTCGTCAACGATGGCGTAGGCGTGGCCGCGCTGGACCAGGTCCTCGGTGAAGACGGCCATGTTGTCGCGCAGGTAGTCGAAGCCGAACTCGTTGTTGGTGCCGTGGGTGATGTCGGCGTCGTAGGCCGGCCGGCGCTCGTGGGGCTGCATGGTGGCCAGGATCACTCCGACGTCCAGCCCCAGGAAGCGGTGGATGACCCCCATCCACTCGGCGTCGCGCCGGGCCAGGTAGTCGTTGACGGTGACGATGTGGACGCCCTCGCCGGTGAGGGCGTTGAGGTAGGCGGGCAGGGTCGAGGTCAGCGTCTTGCCCTCACCGGTCTTCATCTCGGCGATGTGGCCGCCGTGCAGGGCGACGCCGCCGACCAGCTGGACGTCGAAATGCCGCTTGCCGAGGGTGCGGACGCTGGCCTCGCGGACCGCCGCGAACGCCTCGGGCAGCAGGTCGTCGAGCGACTGGCCGTCGGCCAGCCGCTTGCGGAAGGTGTCGGTGAGCTGGCGCAGCTCGGCGTCCGAGCGCGCCTGCATCGCCGACTCCAAGGCGTTGATCTCGGGCACCATCGCCTGAGAGCGACGCAGCTCTTTGCCTTCGCCGAAGCTCAGGACCTTGGACAGCACCACGGGTCGGATCCTCCTCAGACCGGTGGGCCGACCATCACCCGCCGGATTCAGTTCGCAGCCAAAATCCCATTCTAGTGACCCATGGCCGGGTCGGGGTCCCAGCCGTAGCGATCGGGGTCGAGCACGAAGGCGGCCGCGCCGAGCAGGCCGGCCGCTTCACCCAGCTGGCCGGGGACGACCCGGCAGGCGGCCGCGAACGGGAAGCCGGCGTGGGTGGTGAACGCCTTGTGGAGCGGCTCCCAGAAGGACGGGCCGGACTGCGAGAAGCCGCCGACGATGGCCGCCACCTCGAGGTCGAGCAGGCTGGCGCAGGAGGCGATCGCCGTCCCGACGGCCCGCCCGGCCCTGGCCACGTTGCGGAGGGCGATCTCGTCCCCGGCCGCGGCCGCCGCGGCCAGGGCG
>DATENJ010000163.1:0-2936 GCA_035275125.1 Actinomycetes bacterium
TAGTCGGGGTCGCCGGTGAGGTCGTCCACCAGCACGACAGGGTCGTCCACACCGTCATGGTATCCGCGATCCCGACATCACCGACCGGGCTCGTCCCCAGGTCCGACCCCTCCGATCGCCCGAGGTCAGCCCAGCTTGCCGGCCCGGAGGCGGCCGAACAGCGAGTAGGCACCCGGCAGGAGGCGGACCACCGAGGCGCCCCCGGCGCTGCCGGCGACGCTGGGCACGGGGATGTTCTTGATGCCGCTGGCCGGGACGTCGGTGGCGAGCAGGGCCAGACGCAGCAGCTCGGGGAACGGCAGGTCGGTCTTGACCTCGTCGCGGATGATCCCCAGCCAGGTCAGGACCTTGGCCGGGTCCTCGGCGACCTGGCGCTGATAGGTGGTGAGGCCGCCGAGGAGCAGCTGGCCCTGGTGCCGGGAGCGGTCGAAGTCGCCGCCGGGCAGTGTCTTGCGGGCGCGGGCGTAGGCGAGCGCCTGGCCGCCGGTGAGGTTGCGCTTGCCCTTGTCCAGGAAGGCGCCGGCGAAATGGTCGCGCAGGTTCATGTCCACGTTGACCTGGACCTTGCCGACCTTGTTGACGATGTCGGTGAGGCCGTCGAAGGAGGTCAGCGCGTAGTAGTCGATGGTCAGGCCGGTGAGCTGCTCGAAGGTCGCGACCAGCAGCGGCGGGCCCCCGAAGGCCATGGCGGCGTTGATCTTGTTGGTGCCGTGACCGGGGATGGGCACGTAGCTGTCGCGGGGGAAGCTGACCACGGCGCCCTTGCGCTTCGCGGTGTCGATGATGACCAGTTGGAGAGCGTCGGCCCGGCCGCTCTCCACGGCGCCGCCGCGGCCGAACTTGGGCGCGCCCGAGTCCGACCCGATGGTCAGGAGCACGACCCGCCGCTTCAGGGTCGGCGTGGCCGACCCTGCATGCGCCCGCTGGACCGTGACCGCCGCGTCCTGGGCGGTGGCCCGCTGCTGGGGCGACGTCGTGACCACCAGGCCGGCGGCCAGCGCCGCCACCAGCCCAAGGGCGGCGATCAAGGTCAAGCCTCGTCGGGTCACTTGGGCGGTCCAGTCCGGCTGTCGAAGGCGGCGATCCGCCAGCCGTCGCCGGTGGCCAGCAGCTGGAGCACCGAGCGGAGATGGACCTGCCCGCTGCCCTGGGCGGTGTCGGCGGTGCCGTCGAAGGCGAGCCGGACGGTGGCCGCCTCCGGCTGCCGCTCGCCGAACAGGACCACCGCCCGGGCGCTGGCCCGGTTCGGCCGGACGGCGCTGACCTTGGAGGCGTCTGCCCCGAGGGACAGGGCGTCGAGCTGCTTGCGGGCCGAGGCCCGGACCGGCTTGTCGAACAGCCCGATGAGGCCGTCCCAGCCGGCCTCGCCTCCGGGGGCGTTGACGAAGGCGACGGTCAGGTAGCGGTCGAGGAACCGCTCCAGCCCGGGTTCGGCCTGCTTGGCCGCGCTCTTGGAGCTCGGCCCGCCCGGGGGAACCTTGGCCATGGTGACCAGCTCGACCTTGAGCGGCTGGGCCGGCGCCGCCGGGGCCGCGGAGGACCCGGACGCCTGCCCGTCGGTGTCCGACCCACCGCCCGAGGTGCAGCCCCCGGCCAGCAGGACCCCTGTCAGAACACCGGCCAGACCGGCCATGCGGAGCTTCGAGTTGTTGCGTGCAGCCACGATCACCAGTTCTCGGGAGGAGGTTTGCCGTGCGCCGGGTAGGCTACCAAACCCCCCTGACGTTGCTCGGAGGCGCCCCGGCGGCCTATCGTTGCACGTCCTCAGCCCGCGAGACTGGAGAGAGGATGGATCTCGACCTCAACGTACATAAGGAAGGCGACCACTCGGTGCTCGAAGTGGCCGGTGAGATCGACGTGTACACCGCGCCAAAGCTGCGTGAGCAGCTGATCGAGCTGGTCAGTGACGGGTCCTACCACATCGTGGTCGACCTGGAGAAGGTCGACTTCCTGGACTCGACCGGGCTCGGGGTGCTGGTCGGCGGGCTCAAGCGGGTCCGCAACCACGACGGCTCGCTGCAGCTTGTCTGCACCCAGGAGAAGATCCTCAAGATCTTCCGGATCACCGGGCTGACCAAGGTCTTCCCGATCCACAGCTCGGTCACCGACGCCATCTCGGCCCCGGCCGAGTAGCGTCTTCTGTCGTGGATGCCGACGCTGGCGGCGCGCCGGCCACCATCCGCCTGGCCTTTGCCCCTGAGGCACGGCTGCTGGGCACTATCCGGCTGGTCGTCGGCGTCGTCGCCCGCAAGGCGGGCCTGGGCGAGGAGGGCATCGAAGACCTCAAGGTGGCCGTCTCCGAGACCTGCGCGGTCGCGGTCGGCGACCTGAACCGGGCCGGCCTGCCCGACCAGATCGAGGTCGACCTGGTCGAGGCGGCCGACCGCTTCGGCATCGAGGTCCGCGACCGCGCCCCGGCGGCCCCGGCCGGCTCCGGAGGCGCCGACAGCGGCGAGGTCGACGACCGCGAGCTCGGCCTGGCCCTGGTCGGGGCCCTGGTCGACGACCTCAAGACCTCGACCCTCGAGGGTGGCGGCAACCGCACCAGCTTCTGGCTGCGCCGGGGTCTCGAGGGGCTTGAGTCGCTCCCTGGCGCCGACCTGCCGCCGCCCCTGACTTGAGGCGTGGGCAACCTTTTCACGGCTTGCCCGGTTCTTAGGCCCGTAGCTATGATCCGCCCAATCCTCGCGGGCTCGCGGGACGGCCGGTTCCCAGGGCAGGCACCCGGGACGACGCCGGGCCGGGGCCCGCGCTCGACATTTTCCGCTCGAACCGTCCAGGGCCTCGGCCCGGACCCCGGGCTTGATCCAACGCCCCAGCGCTGGGGCGTCGAGGAGGTCTGATGAGCCCAGTACGGCTGCTGGCGCAGGAGGCGAGCGCCGACGTCGAGTTCGGCTCCGGGGAGAACCTTGCCCTTTTCGCCATCATGGCGGTCT
>DATENJ010000164.1:0-3314 GCA_035275125.1 Actinomycetes bacterium
TCCGCGGGTCGACAACGGTGGCCTCGATCCGGCTCTCGGCCAGCTCCTCGGCGGCGGCCAGGGCCCGCGAGACCATGATCCCGGTGGCCACGATGGTCAGGTCGCGGCCCTCGCGGGGCACCGCCGCCACTCCCAGCGGGATCGGGTCGGCACCGCCCGGCACCGGGCCCGAGGCACTGCGGTACAGCAGCTTGTGCTCCATGAACACCACCGGGTTGGGGTCCCGGATGGCCGCCAGCAGCAGGCCCTTGGCGTCGGCCGGGTTGGAGGGCATGACCACCTTGAGCCCGGGGGTGTGGGCGTACCAGGCCTCCTGGCTCTGGGAGTGCTGGGCGGCCGCGCCCGTCCCCGAGCCGAACGGCAGCCGCAGCACCAGGGGCACGCTGGTCGCCCCGCCGAGCATGAAGTAGACCTTGGCCGCCTGGTTGACCAGCTGGTCCATGGCGTGGGCGGTGAAGTCGGAGAACTGCATCTCGGCCACCGGCCGCATGCCGCACATGGCCGCCCCGACGGCCGCCCCGACGATCGCCTCCTCCGCGATCGGGGTGTCGCGGATCCGCTCGGCCCCGAACCGCTCCAGCATGCCGGTGGTCACGCCGAAGGCGCCGCCGTAGACGCCGATGTCCTCGCCGAGCACGAACACGCGCTCGTCGGCCTCCATCTCCTGGGTGAGGGCGGCCCGGATGGCCTCGGCGAAGGTCATCGTCTCGACCTCGGTCCTGGTGGCGGTCATCGGGCCTCCCCCCCGCCGAGGGCGTCCACCTCGCTGGGCGCGTACACGCCGGCCAGCAGGTTGGGCGAGGGCGGCGGGCCGGTCTGGCCGGCTCTGACGGCGTCCCGGACGGCGTCGCGGGCCTGGTCGCGGACCTGCTTGAGGTCGTCCTCGCTGAGGGTCTTGGCCTTGAGCACCGCCTGCTCGAACCGCTCGATCGGGTCGCGGGCCCGCCAGGACTCGATCTCCTCGCGGGTGCGGTAGAGGTTCTGGTCGCTCTTGGAGTGGCCCTTCCAGCGGTAGGTGACCGCCTCGACGAGGGTCGGCCCCTGGCCGGAGCGGGCGTGGGCCACCGCCTCGGCGGCCGCCTTGTGGACGGCGTCGACGTCGTTGCCGTCGACCGTCACCCCAGGGATCCCGTAGCCGGCGGCCCGTTCGGCGACCCGCTCCAGCCGCGACACCTCGGTCACCGACATCGACATGCCGTAGTGGTTGTTCTCGCAGACGAACACCACCGGCAGGTCCCAGATGGCGGCAAGGTTGACGCTCTCGTGGAAGGCGCCCTCGCTGGTGGCGCCGTCGCCGAAGAACGAAAGGGCGACCTTGTCGGTCCCCTGGAGCTTGTGGGCCAGGCCGGCCCCGACGGCGATCGGGATGCCGCCGGCGACGATCCCGTTGGCCCCCAGGTTGCCCTTGGTCACATCGGCGATGTGCATGGAGCCGCCCCGGCCGCGGCAGTAGCCGTTGTCGCGGGCCAGCAGCTCGGCCATCATGCGGCCGAGGTCGGCGCCCTTGGCGATGCAGTGGCCGTGCCCGCGGTGGGTCGAGGTGATGACGTCGTCGTCGCGCAGGGCCAGGCACGCCCCGGTGGCCGAGGCCTCCTGGCCGATCGACAGGTGCATGGTGCCGTAGAGGAGGCCGCGGGCGAACATCTCGTCCACCGCCTCCTCGAACCGGCGGATGGTCCACATGGTGGCCAGCACCCGCCGGGCGTCGTCGGCTGACTTGGCGAGGGTCGTCACGTGGCTCCCGCTCCCTTTCCGGTTCCGGTTCAGCGACCCAGCAACTGGTCCTGGAGCCGGCGCAGCTGGAGGATGGTGGAGCTCTCGTCGAGCTCGACGTCCTCGTAGGCCAGCGGCTGGTCGATGGCGACGTCACGGACGACGGTGGCCCTTGCCGCCAGGCCGAGCGGCAGCAGGCCACCGGCCGCGACCGCATCGGCCGAGTCGGCCACCCCGTAGACGGTGCTGCCACCAATGCCGTCGATCCGGTCCCCTGGGCGCAGGTCGCGCTTGGCGGTGGCCACCACCTCGGCCTTCCAGGCCACCGGCTCCAGGGTGGAGACGCGGTCGAGCGCGGCCGTGGCCACCGTCAGCGGGGCCTCGAGGCTGGCCAGGTGATAGGGCCGGTAGAAGGCGTAGTAGGGCCCTTGGCCCATCGACAGGTAGGCCATCTCCTCGATCACCGTCGGGTGGTCGCTGCGGCCGACCACGAACACGCCGGGGGCCACCGGGCCGGTGGCGTAGTCGACCACCCCCGAGCGGTCCAGCACCCCGCCGTCGGCCGCCGGGCGGAACACGTTGGCCAGCTCGGGCACGGTGGTCTCGGGCCCGTACATGCCCCGGCGGCTCAGCTCGAGGCCGGTGCCGTTGGCCATGCAGGCGCACTCGATCATGGTCTTGGTGCCGTCGACGAAGCTGGCCAGCATCTTGGGGTTCATGTGCTTGGCGGCGGCCTCGTCGGCCACCGAGTCGGGGGTGTCGTGGGGCCGCAGCGGGTTGTTCTTGCCCTTGCCGGCGCAGACGACCTCGAAGCCGAGGTCGGTGACGAAGTCGAACAGCGCCTTGACCTCGACCGGCTCGTCCCCCTTGCAGACGGCGTAGACCTGCCCGCTGGCGTGGGCGACCCGCGACAGCAGCAGCCCGATGGTGACGTCGGCCTCGGCGTTGAGCGTGGCCACGTCCTTGCCACCGGTGAGCGCGGCATAGGAGATCAGGGCGCCGACGTCGGGCACGCCGGTGGCGTCGACCACCACGTCGACCGGCAGGTCGACCAGCATGCGGGCGTCCGGGAGGCCGACCGGCCGGCCGTCGGCGACCGCCTGGGCGAGCTGGTCGGGGTCGTCGCCTTCGACCACGCCGTTGACCCCCGCCTGGGCGAAGGCGGCCTTGGGCCGCCCGGGGAGGACGTCGGCGATCGCCGCCGTCTCCATCCCGGGGATCCGCTGGACCTGGGCGACAAAGCCCATGCCCATCTGGCCGGCGCCGGCAAGGCCGATGCGGACGGGCCGGCCCAGTTCCTGCTCCCGAGCGCGTAGGCGGGCGGAGAGGTTCACCTGCATCACCCTCTTACGGGACGGCCTTGTCGGCGTCCCCTTCGATCACCAGCGTGGTCCCAGGCCCGGGTTCGGGCAGTGGCAGCTTCTCGAGGCAGATATCGCCTGGCAGCGGCGGCTCGGTCTCGCCGCTCGCCTTCAGGTCCATGTGGCCGAGGTTGACCATGTTCTCGTTGGCCACCTCGCCGACAGCGGTGACCCGGTACGCCCGGTCGTCGATGCGGACGGTGTCGCCGGGACGCACCCCACCGGTGGTGACGGTGGGCC
>DATENJ010000165.1:0-2139 GCA_035275125.1 Actinomycetes bacterium
TCCAGGAGGCGGCCGAGCGGGGGGCGACGGCGGTCGGGGTTGAGCCGTCGGGGCAGATGCGACGGGTGGCGGGATGGCGGACGCCGCGGTCGCTGGGGGACCGGGTACGGGTGGTGGAGGGGACCGCGGAGCGGCTCCCGCTGGAGGACGGGGCGGCGACGGTGCTGTGCGCGGTCGCCTCGTTCCACCACTGGGCCGACCCCGAGGCTGGGCTGGCCGAGGCGTCCCGGGTGCTCCGCCCGGGTGGGCGGCTGCTGATCGCCGAGCGCCTGGCCCGGCCGCGAGGCGGGCTCCGGGGTCACGCCCTCACCTGGGAGCAAGGCCAGGAACTGGTCGCGCAGGTGGAGCGGGCCGGGTTCGCCGAGGTGACGGCCGGTCGTCATGTCCTCGGCCGCGACCGGGTGCTGGCCGTCCAGGCGCTACGGCCGGCCGGCTAGGCGAACCCGGCCCGCCACACCTGGGGAGGGGGCTGGCGGAGGTCGACGCCGGTGCCGCCGAGGAAGACGGCCAGCTCCTGGAGGGCGGAGGCGACGGCGGGGCCCGCCGAGGCCGGGGCGTCGGGCTCGGCATGGACGGCGTTGACGACCAGCCGCCCGGCGGCGCGGTCGAAGGCCGGGTCGACCCGGCCGATGAGCCGGTCGCCGTGGAGGATGGGAAGGACGTAGTAGCCGTGGCGGCGGGCGGCCTTGGGGACGTAGATCTCCAGCCGGAACTGGAAGCCGAACAGGCGCTCGGTCCGCTCGCGGTTGATGATGAGGTTGTCGAACGGCGAGAGCAGGGTCGTCCGTGGCTGCCAGTCGCCGGACTGGAGGCGCTCCAGCAGGGCCAGGTCGTCGGCGTGGACGTACCAGGGACCGGGCCGCTCGGTGCCGTTGGCGGCCAGGCGGACCTGCTCGACCTGGCCGGACCGCTGGAGACCGGCCAGCACCGAGCTCAGGCCCGGGTAGCGGCCGGCGGTGAAGCTGCGGTCGATGTCGCGGGCGGTGGCGACCCCGAGGGCCCGGAGGCTGCGGTGGGTGGCGAGGCGCACGACCTCGCGTTCGGGCGGGCGGCGGGTCGGGGCCCAGCTGGGGAGGCAGCGCTCGCTCAGGTCCCAGACCCGCTGCTGGCCCTGACGGCCGGCGACCATGATGCGGCCCTGGGTCCAGAGGAGGTCGAGCATGCGGTCGAGGTTGCGGCCCTGGGTCCAGCCGCTGGACTGCCAGTCGGTCGCCGCCCGGTTCTCGAGCGCCCGGGTCGGCAGGGGGCCGCCCGCCCGCAGCTGGCGCAGGATCGAGCGGCGCAGGGCCTGGTTGTCGGCCAGCCAGGCCCGCAACTTGGTGTGGCGGGCACGCGGGTGGCGGCGCATCAGCAGCGAGTGGATCGGGTAGTCGTCGGTGCAGACGATCGCGGCCGCGTGCGTCCAGTACTCGAACAGGCACCGGTCGCGCCAGAGCAGCGCGTCCAGGTCGGCCAGGTCGTAGCGGCCGAGGCGGCTCCAGAGGACCAGCTGGTGGCTGCGGGCGACCACGCTGATCGGGTCGAGCTGGAGCGAGCCCAGGTCGGTGACCACTCCCATGATCGCCTCGGGGCCGGGCGCCGCTGGCGTCGGGCCGGCCAGGCGCTGGCGGCTGACGATCAGCTGGCGCGTGACGCCCGGGTCAAGCGTCCGGAGCGCCGGCGGCATCTGCGGGCGTGACGGTGGCGCTGTGGCCGGTGGCGCCGATGGGTTGGTGCCGGCCGGGGATGCGGCCGAGGACCTCGTCGACGTCGGTGCCGTCCACGGTCTCGCGTTCCAGCAGCAGCTCGGTGAGCTGGTCAAGGGCAGCACGGTGGTCGCTGAGCATGACGGTGGCGCGGTGTTCGGCCTCGCGCAGGAGCTTGCCGACTTCCTCGTCGACGACCCGCTGGGTGGCCTCGGCGTAGGGGCGGCTGCGGACCTCCTCGCCCCCCAGATAGAGCGGGCTGCCGGAGGCGAACCCGACCGGGCCAAGGGCCGGGCTCATGCCGAACTCCCGGACCATCCGGGTGGCCAGATCGGTCGCCCCGGCCAGGTCGTTGGACGCCCCCGTGGAGGTCTGGCCGAACACCAACTGCTCGGCCACCCTGCCCCCCATGCGGATGGCCAGGGAGTCCTTGAGGTAGCCCTCGGTGTACAGA
>DATENJ010000166.1:0-2600 GCA_035275125.1 Actinomycetes bacterium
CGCGTTCGTGGGCATCCTCTGGCTCAACGGCTCCCAGTCGCTGGCCAGCGTCCTCGCCTCGGTGCGGCCCCTGGTCGTGCCCGTGTGGCTGGTCGGCGGGGGCATCAACCTTGCCCTGGGGATCCTGTTCGTGGCCGCCTACGCCTGGTCACCCTGGACCGCGCCGCTGTTCCTGGTCCCCCTGGCCGTGCTGCACTGGACGGGCCGGGCCTTCGCCAGCGTGCGGGCCGACCGGGCCCGGCTGGCCGGCATGCAGCGGGCCACCCACGCCCTCGCCGTGCCGATGAACCCCCGCGACGCCGTCCCCGAGTTCCTCGACGAGGTCCTGCGCTGCTTCGAGTCGGAGGTGACCGAGCTGGTCATCATCCTCGAGGGCTCCCGGGTGGTGCACCGGAGCCGCAACGAGCCCCCCGGCCACGAGCGGCGGGTGGAGGAGGCTGGCCAGGACACCCTGGCGGCGGCGCTGATGCGCACCGGCAAGGCGGTCAGGGTGTCGGCCCAGGACGGCGACCAGGAGCTCCTGGCACGACTCCGCGCGGAGGGCTGGCGGGACTGCCTGGCCGCCCCGGTCCGGGTCGAGGGCAAGGTCATCGGGGTGCTGTGCACCTACAACCGCACCGGCTTCGGCGGCTTCGAGCAGGGCGAGCTGGTGGTGCTGGACGCCCTGGCCGCCGAGGTGGGAACGGCCATCGAGAAGGGCGAGCTGCTCGAGGCGATCCTGGAGGAGCGGACCAAGCTGTCGGAGATCGTCGAGCACACCTCCGACGGCATCGCCGCCCTCGACCCGGACGGCACCGTGTCCAGCTGGAACCCGGGGTTCGAGGAGATCACCGGCTACCGGTCGGCCGACATGGTCGGCTCCCGCGGCCTGGCCCGGCTGCGGCCCCGGGACGTGGCCGGGCGCGAGGTCCAGCTCGACCGCTGGGCCGACGACGACGCCCTGCTGCCGTCGGTGGTCGAGGTGCTGCGGCCCAACGGCGAGGCCTGCTGGCTCAACTGCTCCTGGACCCGGGTCCCGGCGGCCGACGGCCGGCCCCGCCGGCTCATCCTGACCTCCCGCGACATCACCAAGGAGCTGGAGCTGAAGCGGGCCGAGAAGGCGCTGCGCGACTCGGCGGCCCGCTTCCGGGCGCTGGTCCAGAACTCCTCGCACATGGTGATCGTGCTCGACGCCGGCGGCGGCATCACCTACGCCAGCCCGGCCTTCCGGCGCATGCTCGGCTACCGCGAGGACGCCCGGGTCGGGCAGAACGTGTTCGAGCTGATCCACCCCGACGACGTCGGCGACGTCCGCGCCCGCTTCGGCGAGCACCTGGCCGGGCTGGCCCACAGCGCCGGGTTCGGCTTCCGGTTCCTGGCCGCCGACGGGTCCTGGCGCAACATCGAGGCCCTGGCCAACAACCTGCTCGACGACCCGGCCGTCGGCGGGGTGGTGTTCAACTGCCGGGACGTGACCGAGCGCAAGCGGGCCGAGGGCCAGCTGGCCGGCCAGGCCCAGGTGCTCGACCTGATCGCCCGCGACGCCCCCCTGATGGAGACCCTGCACGCCCTGGCCAAGGTGATCGAGGCCGAGGCCGCCGGCGCCCGCTGCGCGATCCTGCTCCTGGACGACAGCTCCGAGACGCTGACGGTGGCCGCCGCGCCGTCGCTCATCGACGTCGGCCTGCACGAGTCCGACGGCCTGGTCATCGGGCCCGAGGCCGGGACCAGCGGCACCGCCGCGTTCCGGCGCGAGCCGGTGATCTCGGCGGATGTGGCCCGCGACCCGCTCTGGCGCGAGACCCGCCAGGTCGCCCTGGCCAGGGGCATCCGGGCCGCCTGGTCGACCCCGATCATCGCCGCCGACCTTGACCGGGTCCTTGGCGTCCTCACCGTCTACTTCGACGAGCCCCGCCGGCCCGGCCCGGCCGAGACCGGCCTGCTCGAGCTGGCCGCCCACCTGGCCGACATCGCCATCGAGCGCAGCCACGCCCAGGCCAAGCTGGCCCACCAGGCCGCCCACGACGCCCTCACCGGCCTGCCCAACCGGGTGTTCTTCCTGGACAGGATCACCCACGCCCTGGCCCGGACCCAGCGCAGCCGCTCGGCGGTGGCGGTGCTGTTCCTCGACCTCGACCGGTTCAAGTTCATCAACGACTCGCTCGGCCACGACGCCGGCGACCGGCTGCTGGTCGCCCTGGGCAAGCGCCTCCAGGAGATCATCCGGCCCGGCGACACCGTGGCCCGCTTCGGCGGCGACGAGTTCACCATCCTGTGCGAGGGCATCGCGGATGAGGCCCACGCCCTGGCCATCGCCGAGCGGGTCGCCCAGGTGGCCAACGCCCCCTTCCCCCTGGGCGACGCCGAGGTGTTCGTCACCATGAGCATCGGCATCGCCCTGGGCTCGGGCGGCCGCACCCGGCCCGAGTCGCTGGTCGAGAACGCCGACGCCGCGATGTACCGGGCCAAGGCCAGGGGCGGCAACCGCCGCGAGGTGTTCGACCAGGCGATGCGGGCCAGGGCCAAGCGGCGCCTGGCCATGCACTCGTCCCTGCACCGGGCCGTCGAGCGGGGCGAGTTCCGGGTCCTGTACCAGCCGATCCACTGCCTGGGGAGCGGCC
>DATENJ010000167.1:0-3667 GCA_035275125.1 Actinomycetes bacterium
CGCCCGTCTCCCGGGCCACGTTCAACCCCGGCCGCCGCGGCCGGTGCCGCCCAGCCCGTCGAGCGCGGCGATGCGGGCGTGGTCGAGCAGCAGCGACCGGTCCACGCCGGCCTGGGCGAGCAGCTCGACCGAGGTCGCGTACAGGTGCTCGACGACCAGCCTGGCCGCGCCGTGCTGGTCGGCCGCCTGGACCGCGGCCAGGATGGGGGCGTGGGCATCGACGGTGGAGCGCAGGTTGGCCGGCTGGAAGCTCACATGCGCGTGGCGGTGCCTGTCGGTCCGGGTGCGCAGATCCTCGGTGACCCTGCTCAGCTCCTGTGACCCGGCGCCGGCATAGATGGCCCGGTGGAAGTCGAGGTGATGACGGTAGAAGGCGTCGCTGGCGCCGGCCGAGGCGTCGCGCTCCATGTGCCCGAAGACCACCTCGGCCTCGCGGGCGATCTCGGCGGGGCGGCGGCGGATGGACTCGGAGACGGCGAAGCCCTCGGTCAGGATGCGCAGCGCATAGGTGTCGGCGATCTCGCTGACGGTGAGTGGGGCGACCTGCACCCGCCGGTGCTCGCGGAACAGCACGAGACCCTCGGCCTCCAGCCGTCGCAGCGCCTCGCGGACCGGGGTCCGGCTCACCCCGTAGCGGGTACCCAACTCGTCGAGGGTGAGCAACTCCCCAGGCAACAGGCGGGCCGCGACGATCTCGGAGCGGAGCCGCTGGTAGACCGTCTCGGTCAGCCCGCTCTTGCGGATCGGTGCGAAGACGACGGCGGCGGCCGGTTCCCGGTTGGTGGTGTCCACCTCCGAGGGCCCGTGCCGTATGTCGCCCATGGCGTTCCTCCGTCCCCAGGCCGCCGTGACGTCATTGACAGGGCGTTTTTCGTTTGCCTAGTATGCATGTGGTCAGTCCACACATCATCGTCCAGACCCTACCGTCACCGCAACAACCTCGGAGATCCTGGCGCGACTGGCCGAACGGTAGCGCAGTCCAGCAGGGTATCGCAGGGCGGTTGCCCCCGACGAAGGGGATTGGAGTGCAGGGAGTCTTCGTCTTCGACTGTGTGGTCCACGCCTACAACATGGCCGACGCGAACCTGCTCAACCGCTCCGACGCCCTCCAGGGCCGCGACAGCATCGTCGGCCTCGGCGCCCAGACGAGGGCCCCGGCCAACCAGGACCTCTACCCCACCTTCGCCAAGGACTGGAGCCTTGAGGAGCTCGAGGACATGGTCTTCGGGCGCTCGGTGACCGACCTCGCCATGGCGCAGACGGTGCCGATCTTCGACTGGTTCAAGGACGGCTTCGCCCCGGTCCAGGCGCAGTACGAGTTCGCGTCGGCCTACCCGGACCGGGTGCTGTTCTGCGGTGGCGTCGACCCCTCCTACCACGGCGCGGCGGCCCCGGACGAGATGCAGCGCCAGGTCGAGGAGATGGGGGCGCGCTCGTTCAAGTTCTACAACGCGCACATCGACGGCAAGAGCTGGCGCTGTGACGACGAAGCGGTCGCCTACCCCCTGTACGAGCAGGCCATGCGCCTTGGCGTCGACGTCGTCCAGTTCCACAAGGGCCTGCCCTTCGGCGACCAGAACATGGAGGACCTGCGCCCCAACGACCTCCAGAAGGCGGCGCGCGACTTCCCCGACCTGCGCTTCGTGATCCACCATCTGGCCCTGCCCTACTTCGAGGAGTGCTGCTCGATCGCCGCCAGGTTCCCGAACGTCTACCTGGCCATCTCGGGGATCGTGGCCATGTGGTTCACCCGCCGACGTCCGTTCCTGAAGCAGATGGGCCAGATCCTGGACGAGGTCGGCGCTGACCGCATCCTGTGGGGGTCGGAGGCGGCCCTGATGGGCCCGCCCCAGCCCTACCTCGACGTCCTCTGGGACCTGGAGATCCCCGAGGACCTCCAGGAGGACTACGGCTTCCCGCAGATCACCGAGGAGGACAAGCGCAAGATCCTCGGCCTGAACTTCGCTCGGCTGATGGGGGTCGACGTCCCCGCGACCACCAGATCATGACCCCCACCGGGGAGGCACTGGCGCTGGCGGTGGAGGGCAAGCTCGACACCCGGGTCCGCCCCCTGTTGCAGATCCATGGGGGCGAGGTGACCCTCGAGTCGGTCGACGACGGGCATGTACGCGTGCGCTTCGAGGGGGCCTGCGTCGGCTGCCCCTTGCGCCCGGTGACGCTCAGCCTGACCATCGAGCGCGAGATCAGCGGGGTCGCCGGGGTCGCGTCGGTCAGCGCCACCGGGGTGCGGATCAGCCCGCACGCCGCCGCCCGGCTGCGGGCGGCGTTCTCCGGCCACCTCGAGGCCGGATCACCAGCGAGCAAAGGAGCGGACGATGGCTGACGGCGTGGTCGAAGGCAGGCTGGCCGAGCTGGGGCTCGAGCTGCCCAGGAAGCTCCCGGACCCGGTCGGCAACTACGTCGGTGCGGTGACGGTCGGCAACCTGGTCTTCGTCTCCGGCCACGGCCCCTATCGCGACGGCGAGCTGGAGTACATCGGCAAGGTCCCGAGCGAGGTCTCGTTCGAGGACGCGGTGCAGGCGGCCCAGCTCGTCATGCTCAACTGCCTGGCCGACCTCAAGCTCGAGATCGGCTCGCTCGACCGTGTCAAGCGCATCGTCAAGGTGCTCGGCATGGTCAACAGCGACCCGGACTTCGACCGCCAGCCGAAGGTCATCAACGGCGCCTCGGACCTGCTGACCACGATCTTCGGCGACAAGGGCCGCCACGCCCGTGCGGCCGTGGGCATGGGGGCGCTCCCGGCGCGAATCTCGGTAGAGATCGAGATGGTCGTCGAGATCGAGTAGGAGGCGACGTGGGCGGTCGGCTGGAGGGCAAGGTCGCGGTCGTCACCGGCGCAAGCTCGGGCATCGGCCGGGCCAGCGCGCTGCGGTTCGCCGAGGAGGGGGCGAGCGTGGTGATCGCCGACATCAGGGACGATCCACGCGAGGGCGGTGAGCCGACCCAGGAGGTCATCAACGGCGCCGGGGGCCGGGCGGCCTTCGTCCGGACCGATGCGACCGAGGCGGACCAGGCGCAGCGGCTGGTTGACGAGACCCTCGACCGGTTCGGCGGGCTGCACGTGATCCTCACGGCGGCCGGCAACGTCGGCCCGCAAGGTGACAGCCGCCAGGTCGACATCGGCGAGTGGGACCGCCATTTCGCCCTGAACGTGCGGGGCACGTTCCTGTGCGCCCAGGCGGCCCTGCGGCACATGGCCGAGGCGCACTACGGAAAGGTGATCATGATCGCGTCCAACTTCGGCCTGGTCGGCGTGCCCGAGCTGACCGCCTACTGCGCCGGGAAGGCGGCCGTGATCGGCATGGCCCGCTCCCTGGCCGGCGAGTTCGGGCCCATGGGCATCAACGTCAACGCCCTGTGCCCTGGGGCGACCAAGACGGCCATCAACGTCCACTTCCGGTCCGATGAGTACATCCAGGCCGGATGGCGGCGGATGACGCCGCTGCGGATGAGTGAGGAGGAGTACCTCGCCGAGCCCGGCGACATCGCCAACGCGGCGCTGTACCTGGCCTCCGACGAGGCTCGCTTCATGACCGGGGCGACTCTGGTCGTTGACGGCGGATGGATCGCGCTGTGAGCGCCGCCGACGCAGGGCCGCTGGCCGGGCGGGTGGCCCTGGTGACCGGGTCCAGCCGCGGGATCGGGC
>DATENJ010000168.1:0-4412 GCA_035275125.1 Actinomycetes bacterium
TGCCGGCGTCCGGCATCAGGGTGTCGGGGTCGACGTCGGCCAGCACCGGGGTGAGCCCGGCCTGGACGACGGCGTGGACCGCGCCACAGAAGGTCATGACCGGGCTGATCACCTTCGCGCCCGGCGGCAGTTGCAGGGCGCGCAGCCCCAGCTGGATCGCCGCGGTGCAGGAGGAGACGGCGACGGCGTGCTCGGCCCCGACCCAGGTGGCGAACTCGCGCTCGAACGCGGTCACCTCTGGCCCGGTGGTGACCCAGCCCGAAGCAAGGACCGCGTCCGCGGCCGCGCGTGCCTCCGGTGTGATCTCGACTGCCGTGAACGCGATGCGGTCGCCGTCCGCGCTCTGTCGGTCTACCGCCGCCCGCAAACGCCCCCCTTTAGAGCACCGTTGTCCACAGGCAACGGTGACATGTCTACTTATGCGATAGATGTAGCAGGGGCGTGAAGTTGGTCTACGTTAATCGTAGGAGCTTGCTCTGGACACTCGCTGCCAGACGGTCCGGTCAGACCGGATATCCAGGTGAGCGGTCTCGTCGGCGAGGGCCGCCGGCACGAGATATCCACACGCGGAATTCTGGTGACACACGCGTGGATTCGAGTGGAATTACGCCCGGCGGCATTCAGAAAAGTTAGCTATTCCGGCAATGCGGTCAGCCAGAGCGCGCGATAACGCCATAGCGCTCGGCCTGCCACGCCGCCTGGGCGGCGAGCCCGTCGGCCAGCGCCACCTCCGGCCGGTACCCGAGCAGCGCCTCGGCCCTGGTGCCGTCGGCTCCGGTGTGGCGCGCGTCGCCCGGTCGTGGCGGCTCACGCCTGATACGGAGCTTGCGTCCGGTCACCTGTCCCACAAGGTCAAGCACATCTTCCAGGGCGATCTGCCTCCCACCCCCGATGTTGACGGGCTCGGCGCCGATCGGCGCGGTCATGGCCAGGATGTTGGCCCTGACGACATCCGAGATGTAGGTGAAGTCACGCGTCTGGTGCCCGTCGCCGTAGACGGTGATCGGCTTGTTGGCGTAGGCCGCGGCCAGGAAGCGGTGGAAGCCCATGTCGGGGCGCTGGCGCGGCCCGTACACGGTGAAGTAGCGCAGCGTCACCACCCGCATGGACGACACCGCCGGCTGGGCGTAGGCCAGGCAGAGATGCTCGCTGGCCAGCTTGGTCACGCCGTAGGGGGAGACCGGCCGGGTGATGGACTCCTCGGTCGTCGGGTAGGTGGGGGCGTCGCCGTAGACGCTCGAGGAGCTCGCCGCCACCAGTCGGGGCACGCCGGCCCTGACGCACGCCTCGAGGAGCTGCTGGGTCGCGAGGACGTTGTGGTGGACGTACAGCGAGAAGTCGGCGCCCCAGGAGGCCCGCACCCCCGGCTGAGCCGCCTGGTGGAAGACCACCTCGGCCTGTTCGAGCCAGGGGTCGAGGTAGAGCACTGCCAGGTCGCCGGTGACCAGCCGGAAGCGTGGGTGGCCAACCAGGCGGGCCAGGTTGGCGCGCTTGTCCTCCTGAGCATAGTACGGAGTGAGCGCGTCGATCCCGACGACCTCGTGCCCGTCCTCGAGCAGCGCCTCGGCCAGCTGCGAGCCGATGAACCCGGCCACGCCGGTGACGACGATGTGCCCGGTCGGTCGGAGGTGTCCTGCACCATCAGTTTGTCGTTCCACCAAAGCCCCTCCCGAGCGGACCGGTCGCCGGACCCGTCTCACCATCCTAGGCAGCATCCGGTGTGACCCGGAGCGGTGTTCTGCGTACAACGGTTACGGTCATGGCAGTAGGTCAGGAACCGGCCAGGCGCCGCACGATCGGGCTGACCGCGTCGACGTTCCCACCGAGGTTGACGTAGCTGATCCCGAAGCGCTCCCGGTTCTCGAGAAGCCGCTCGACACACTGCTCGACGCTGCCGGCCAGGGCCACCGGGGACCGCGCGAGCACGTCCGGGTCGACCTCGGCCCGCGCCGCCAGGCTGGACACGGCCGCCTCGGTCGGGCCCGACGACGACGAGACCCGGCAGATCAGCATGCTCGCCTGGAACTCGAGGCCGGCGGCGGACCGGCCGGCGGCCGCGGCGGCCATCGCGGCCCAGGCAACCTTCTGCTGCACCCGCTCGGGGGTCATGTCGAGGATGGCCTCCGACGACACGGCGCCGTTCCGCAGGCTCGGGTTGATCCCGACGATGTCGGCATGGCGGCCGGCGAGCGACAGGACCCGCCGGCCGCCACCGCCGATCAGCAGCGGTGGACGCGGCCGCTGGACGGACTTGGGCAGGCCCTCCAGCGCCGTGATCCGGTAGTGCTTCCCGCTGAAGCTCAGCGGCGCCGACCCGAACAGGCCCTTGATCACCCGGAGCGACTCCTCCAACCGGTCGACCCGGACGCCGGCCGGGTCGTAGGGGACGTCCGCGGCCTGGTAGTCACTCTGCAGCCAGCCGGCCCCCAGCCCCACCTCCACGCGGCCCTCGGAGAGCACGTCGAGGGTTGCCATCGCCTTGTGGACCATCACCGGATGCCGGTAGTCGTTGCCGAGCACCAGGCTCAGCACCCGCAGGCGGGAGGTGGCCTCGGCGGCCGAGGTCATCGCGACCATCGGCTCCATGACCCAGCCCTGGGTGAAGTGGTCGGACACCGAGACCGTCGAGAAGCCGAGGTCCTCGATCCGCCGTAGGGCGTCACGCCAGCGGTCGACCGACTGGTCGAGCTTGGGCATGGGCGCGATGAACCGGAACGGCCGCACGGCCGGAGCGACGACACCCAGCAGCGAGGCCCATTCGTTGAGCAGGTCGGCCCAGTCCTCGAGGGCCAGCAACAGCAGGGCCAGCACCAGCGCGCCCGCCATCCCGGGCCTGGTCCGCTGGGCGGTCATTCGACCCGCTCGAGCCAGATCTCCCGCCAGTACGGGTAGATGCTCCGCGGACAGTACTGGTGGAAGTCGGCCGAGCAGATGACCCCTTCCAGGATGATGCAGTCGTTCCTGAACCGCAGCATCTTCCCGGTGGGCTCGTCGATGATCCGCTCGACCCGCCGGAGCACACGCGCCTGGGTGCCGCAGTACTTCAGCATCTCGGCGTCGAAGCTCAGGCCACGGTTGGTGGCCTTGTGGTCCAGCGTGGCCAGGATCTCCTCCTTGCTCTTCACCCGGACCAGCTCGCCGGGCTGGAGGTCGAGGGTCATCTTGGGGGTCCGGTCGAGCTGGCCGAGCACGAACGGGAACTTCTGGCCGCCACGGATCAGGCGGAGCTTCGGGGGCAGGTAGCGCCGGCTCCCCGCCTGGACAACGTTGAACAGCAGGACGAGGACGCTGCGGAGCATCGGCAGGGCCCGGCTGTTGCCCGCGCGGACGTCGCGCACGTACACCCGGGCGTCCCACCAGGCAAGGCGCTCGGGGCCGGCTCGGGTCAGCTCGGTCGCCTGGCAGGAGTAGCGGCGCGTCCCGTCGGCCTCGTCGCCTTCGCCGGTGGCGGCCAGCAGGTCTTCTTCGGTGCAGGCGGCGGCGGCCGGGTCGGGCTCCGACCGCTCCGCGGCCGCGGAGGCGGCGTCGCCGGAGGTGTCGTCGCCGGAGACCGGCTTGAGCCAGTCCTCACGCCAGAAGAGCAGGCAGCCGGCCTGACATCCGCCGTGCGCCGAGCCGTCGCAGCGCACCCCCTCCAGGTGGACGGTGCTGTCCAGCCGGTGCATCCCGGTCCAGTCCTTGGTGTCGCAGAACTTGACGGCCCGGCGGTACAGCGGGAACCGCTGGCCGGCGAACTGCAGCATCTCGGGCATGAAGGGCAGGTCGTCCAGCTCTCCATGCTTGTCCAGGGTCGCCAGGATCTCTTCTCGACTCTTGACCTCGACGGTCTCCCCGACCCGGAACCCGGGCCCAGACGTTCGAGCGGAGTCTCGTTGTTGCATCGATAGGCACCTCTTGCAGGGGGACCGGTGTCGGTGACAATGGGTTCGACGTGGCGCTCCCCACCGCGTCGGGTTGGGGGCCACACGAGAAACCATCGGGAGATCGCTAGCTCATCAGTACAGTCGAGTATGTGCTGACGAACCGCCCGGACAGCACCAACGGATGAGGGGAATATCGATTGCCGCCGTGCGGTAGGCCCGCTAGTGCACGCTCCGTAGCAGAGCAACCATGCGCGATCGTCCTCTTTCCGCACGCCGGCAGTGGCCGCTGCCGGCCTGGATGGTGACTCGGCCGAGACGTCCACGGCGCCTACCGGCTCTGCTCGGCGTCGCCTGCGTGGCCGCATCGGTGCTGCTGGGGTTCGTCGTCGGCGGTGGCGGGACCTGGCTCGACCGGACGCTGACCCCGACCTGGGTCTGCGCCGGGCGGACCGTCGGAACGCTGTGCGAGGCTCTGGCCACCGAGCGGGGCCTGCCGTTCCCCGTCTACGCCACCGCGGTCGCGCCGCTGCTGGCCGCCGGGCTGCTGCT
>DATENJ010000169.1:0-3240 GCA_035275125.1 Actinomycetes bacterium
GGCCATGGCCACCCCGGAGGCGGCGATGGCGTTGGCCAGGTTGTGGCGGCCCGGGAGGCGCAGGGCGGCCGCCCGCCACAGGCCGCCCTCGTGGCCTGGGACCCTTGAGAGGGCCACCCCGGCCTCCAGCCCGAGCCCGCCCGGGGCGGCCCGGCCGGTGGTGAACGGCACCGGGGTGCCGAGGGCGTCGGCGACGTTGGCCGTCACCACCGGGTCGTCGGCGCCGTAGACCGACCAGTCGTCGGGGCCCTGGTTGGCCCAGACCTTGGCCTTGGCCTCGGCGTAGGCGGCCAGACCGGGGTGCCAGTCGAGGTGGTCGGCGGCGAAGTTGAGCCAGGCCCCGGCCTCGAGGTGCATGGTCCAGGTGAAGCGGAGCTGGAAGCTGGACAGCTCCACCACCACCGCGTCGGGTGGGTGGCGGTCGAGCACGGCGTCGATCAGCGGCAGCCCGACGTTGCCGGCGGCCACCGCCTGCATCCCCGAGGCCGTCAGCATGGCCGCGGCCAGCTCGGTGGTGGTGGTCTTGCCGTTGGTGCCGGTCACCCCGACCAGCGGCATGGTCGCGACCCGGGCGCCAAGCTCGATCTCGCTCCAGACCGGGACCCCGGCGGGCAGGGCGCCCTGGATGAGCGGGTGGGCCTCGGGCAGGCCGGGGGCGACGACCAGCAGGGCGCGGCCGTCAAGGAGCGCCGGTCCGGCCGGGCCGAGGTGGGTCTTGACCCCGAAGGCGGCCAGCTCGCCGGTGTCCAGGTCGGGGGCGTCGTCGCAGGCGACCACGTCGGCCCCTGCCTCGGCCAGGTGCCGGGCGGCGGCCCGGCCGGTACGGCCGAGCCCGGCCACCAGCACCGGCAGCCCGGCGAACCACCCAGGCGGGCAGCGCGCCGGCCAGGTGTCGGGGGACCCGTGGCTACCCACCGGTGCCTCCGGCGGCCAGGAACTCAGCGTAGAACAGCCCCAGCCCGAAGGCCACGGCCAGCCCGGCCAGGATCCAGAAGCGCACGATCACGGTGAACTCCGGCCAGTGCGAGAGCTCGAAGTGGTGGTGGAGCGGGGCGATCTTGAACACCCGGCGCTCGAATAGCCGGAACGAGGCCACCTGGAGGATCACCGAGAGGGTCTCGACCACGTACAGCCCGCCCAGCACGGCCAGCAGCAGCTGGGTGTTGGTGAACAGCGCAAGAGCGGCCAGGGTGCCGCCGAGGGCCAGCGAGCCGGTGTCGCCCATGAAGATGCGGGCCGGCGGGGCGTTCCACCACAGGAACCCGGCCGTCGCCCCCATCATCGCCGCGGCCACAATGGCCAGGTCCTGGGGCGACTCCCCGGCCGGGAACTGGTAGCAGCCGGGGCTGTCGGCCGGGGTCCCGCACAGGTGGCGGAACTGCCAGAACCCGATGACCACGTACGCGCTGACCACCAGCACGGTCGACCCGGAGGCGAGGCCGTCCATGCCGTCGGTCAGGTTGACCCCGTTGGAGGTGGCCGAGACCAGCAGGAACACCCAGATCAGGAACAGGATCAGGTGCAGCTCGGTGCCGCCAAGGGGGCGGATGAAGGAGATGCCCCGGAAGGCGTCGGCCCAGTACCAGGCGCCGATCCCGAGGACGATCGCGGCCAGGGCCTGGCCGGCGAACTTGGCCGTCTTGGTCAGGCCGAGGCTGCGCTGGTTGCGGATCTTCAGGTAGTCGTCGACGGCGCCGACCGTGCCGAGCAGGACCATGGTGATGACCACCAGCAGCCCCGCCGGGGTGAACGGGACCCGGCCGCGGCTGAACAGGTGGACGACCAGGTAGCCGGCGACGGCCCCGAGGATGATCACCGCCCCGCCCATGGTCGGGGTGCCGCGCTTGGTCTGGTGGGCGTCGGGCAGGTCGACCTGGATGAGCTGGCCCAGCCCGCGCCGCCGGAAGGTCCGGATGGCCAACGGCGTTCCCACCAGCCCGAGGGCCAGGGCGACGGCGGCCGCGATCAGGATGCCGACCACTAGGAGGGGGCCCCCCGCGGCTGCAGGAGGGCGTCGGCGACCCGGTCGAGGGCCACCACTCGGCTGGCCTTGACCAGGACCACGTCGTCCGGGCCGAGGACGGGGGTGAGCAGGGCGAGGGCGGCGTCGGGGCCGGCGACGGCCTCGGCCTCCTCCGGCCACATCCCCTCCATGCGGGCGGCGTTGACCATCACCCGGCCCGGCTCCCCCACCCCGACCAGCCGGTCGATGCCAAGGCGAGTGGCCAGCCGGCCGATGCGGTCGTGCTCGGCGGCCGCGTCCGGGCCCAGCTCGGCCATCTCGCCGAGCACGGCCACGGTGCGCCCGCCCGGGCGGCCGAGGGCGGCCAGGGTCTTGAGGGCCGCGGCCATCGAGGACGGGTTGGCGTTGTAGGCGTCGTTGACCACGGTCAGCCCGTCGGGCCGGCGCCGGACCTGCATGCGCATGGGCGACAGGGTGGCCGTGGCCAGCCCGGCGGCCACCTCGGCCGGCCCGACCCCGAGGACGGAGGCGGCCGCGGCCGCGGCCAGGGCGCAGGAGACCAGGTGCTCGCCCGGGGCCGGCAGGGTCACCTGGGCCGTGCCGGCCGGGGTGACCAGCGTGAAGCTGGCCCGGCCGTCGCCGTCGAGGGTGACCGGTCCGGCCCTGACGTCGGCCGCCGGGCCCTGGCCGAAGGTGACCACCTGGGCCACGGTACGGCCGGCCATGGCCGCCACCTGGGGGTCGTCGGCGTTGAGGACGGCCGTGCCGTCGGAGGGCAGGGACTCGACCAGCTCGCCCTTGGCCTTGGCGATCGCCTCCCGGGAGCCGAACATCCCCAGGTGGGACTCGCCGACGTTGAGGACGACGCCGACCGTCGGCCGGGCCAGGCGAGCAAGGGCGGCGATGTGGCCGGGGCCGCGGGCGCCCATCTCGACCACCACCGCCTGGGTCCCCGGGTCGATCCGGGTCAGGGTCAGGGGCAGCCCGACCTCGTTGTTGAACGACGCCTGGTTGGCCACCGTGCGGAGGGTGGTGGCCAGGGCGGCGGCGAGCAGGTCCTTGGTGGTGGTCTTGCCGTTGGACCCGGTGACCGCGACCACGGTGGCCGCCGAGCGGTCCCGGACGGCGGTGCCGAGGGCGGCCAGGGCGGCCAGCGGGTCGGTGACCTCGACCCGGGGGCCGGCGAAGACCGTGCCCTCCTTGGCCAGGGTGGCGGCCGCCCCGGCCTCGGCGGCGGCGGCCGCGAACAGGCTGCCGTCGGTGCGGCTGCCGGGCAG
>DATENJ010000170.1:0-2887 GCA_035275125.1 Actinomycetes bacterium
CTGGCCATCGCCGAGCGGGTCGCCCAGGTGGCCAACGCCCCCTTCCCCCTGGGCGACGCCGAGGTGTTCGTCACCATGAGCATCGGCATCGCCCTGGCCTCGGGCGGCCGCACCCGGCCCGAGTCGCTGGTCGAGAACGCCGACGCCGCCATGTACCGGGCCAAGGCCAGGGGCGGCAACCGCCGCGAGGTTTTCGACCAGGCGATGCGGGCCAGGGCCAAGCGCCGCCTGGCGATGCACAGCTCGCTGCACCGGGCCGTCGAGCGCAACGAGTTCCGGGTCCTGTACCAGCCCATCCACTGCCTCGGGAGCGGCCGCCCGGTCGGGGCCGAGGCGCTGGTCCGCTGGGAGCATCCCGACCGGGGCCTGATCGGGCCGGGGGAGTTCATCGCCCTGGCCGAGGAGACCGGCCTGATCATGTCCATCGGCACCCACGTGCTGCGCGAGGCCTGCCGCCAGGCCCGCAGCTGGCAGGCCCAGAACCACCGCCTGGCCATCAAGGTCAACCTGTCGGCCCGTCAGTTCGTCCACCCCAACCTGGCCGGGGTGGTGGCCGACATCCTGGCCGAGACCGGCATCGACCCGGCCCTGGTCTACCTGGAGATCACCGAGACCGTCCTGATGGAGGACGTCGAGTCGACCTCGGGGGCCCTGACCGAGCTCAAGAGCCTCGGGGTCAGCCTGACCGTCGACGACTTCGGCACCGGCTACTCGTCGCTGGCCTACCTCAAGCGGTTCCCGGTCGACGAGCTCAAGATCGACCGCAACTTCGTGGCCGGGCTGCTCACCGACCAGGAGGACTCGGCGATCGTGACCGCGATCATCAACCTGGCCCACACCCTCGGGGTGGTGGCCGTGGCCGAGGGGGTCGAGAGCGCCGAGCAGGCCCAGCGGCTGCTCGAGCTGGGCTGCGACTTCGGCCAGGGCTTCCACTTCGGCCGGCCGCTGCCCCCCGACGACCTGACCGCCCGCCTCAACCTGGCCGCCGGTCAGGCGGCCGACGACGGGGCGACCCGCTCGAGGAAGACGCGCAGCGCCCGCTCGTAGCGCGCCCGGTCGCTGTTCCAGGACTGGACGTGGCCGTCGCCGGCGAAGCGCTCGAAGGTCACCAGGTCGGGCCGGGCCGCGGCCAGGGCCTCGCTGATCGCCACCGGGACGGTCGGGTCGCCGGTCTGGTGGAAGACGAGCATGGGGGTGGCCAGCCGGCCGGCCCGGTCGAGGTAGTCGAGCCGGCCCCAGTCCAGGTCGTAGCGCACCCCGGCGATCCCCTTGGCCGCCACCGTGAGCGCCGCCGGCAGCGGGGTCCCGAGGACGGGCAGCTCCCGGTCGGTGGACCCTTGGTCGATCACCTCGCCCAGGTCGAGCGCTGGCGAGTCCAGCACCACCCCACGGACCCGGGAAGCCAATGGCGACTCCAGCAGGAAGCTGGTCACCACCGCGGCGCCCATGCTGAAGCCGGCCAGGACCACGCCGTTGGCGCTGTGGTCGAGCGCGTAGCGGGTCGCCGCCTCGAGGTCGCGCCACTCGGTCGCCCCCCAGCGGCGCAGGCCGTCGGGGCTGCGGGGGGCGCCCGGGTCGTTGCGGTAGCTGACGGCCAGGGACGGGTAGCCGAGCCGGGCGGTGGTGGCCAGCGCCCGCAGGGTCTCGCTGCGGGCCGCGTTGTAGCCGTGGACCAGGATCACCCAGGTGTCGCGGCGGCCGTCGACCAGCCAGGCCGGCGCCGGCCCGAGTGGCGAGGGGTAGCTGACCTCCCTGGCCGGCCGGCCGGCGGCCACCGACGGGTCGGCCGGCCAGGCGTAGCCGTCGACCGCCGACCGCTCCCCGGCCCGCGGTGCTGCCCCCTCGACCTTGGCGAAGGCCCGCTCCACCCGGTCGGGGCCGCTGGCCAGGATGGCCCCGAGCCGCCCGTACCCCTCGTCCCAGCGCAGCCCGAAGGTCCCAGGGGTGGTCAGCTCCCGCGGCGAGCCCGGCTCGCGGCCAAGGGTGATCGAGCGGGCCCCGACCGCCAGCACCTCGGTCTGGAGGGCGAGCGTGGTCGGCGGCTCGGCGTCCAGCGCCCCGGCCCGGATCTCACCCGAGTAGAACCAGCTGCCGGCGGCGAAGACGACCAGGACCAGGACAACGACCAGCACCACGGCGCCGCGCAGCAGCCGCCATGGCCTCGACCCGCGTCGCCCAGCCCCGGTTCCCACCCACCCATCATCCCCGGTCCGCCGCATCTACGGCCAGACGGGCGAACACGACCAGGTTGTCGCGGTAGCTGCCCCGGGCCTGGTCGAAGTCACCGCCGCAGGTGATCAGCCGCAACGCGGCCGAGGACACCGGCCCGAACACCGCCGCGGTCGGGAAGCCCGCCTTGGGATAGCTGCGTGCCTGCTCGACCACGAACCGCAGCCGGGTCCCATCGGCCCGCTCGACCAGCACCACCTGGCCCGGCCGCAGCTCACGCAGCCGGTAGAACACCGCCGGGCCAGTCCGGGAGTCGACATGCCCGGCGATCACCGCCGGCCCAGCCTCCCCAGGAGCCGGCCCCCCGGCGAACCACCCGGCCCGCCCGAAGTCCCCCGGAACCGCCATCCCCCCGTCCGGTTCCAGCCCCAGCCGGACAAGCCGGGTCGCCACCCCGATCGCCGGAATCACCAGCCGCACCGGCACCACTCCAGCCCCAGCCCCGGAGGCCGTCACCTGTTCCGGCAGTCCGCCAACCTCAAACCCCGGAGCACGCGGCGGCGTCCCGGGAGCGTCGAAGTTCCCAGCCGCTGGGAGCGTGGTCGAAGGGGGTTGGGGCTGCTGCAGGCTGTCCACAGCCCTGGCGCAGCCGCTGAGGATCACGAGGGCGGCGAGGGCTAGCGCGGCGAGGGCGCGGGTGGGTCGCCGGGGGCGGGGC
>DATENJ010000171.1:0-5781 GCA_035275125.1 Actinomycetes bacterium
GAGGCGACCAGCAGGGCGACGGGCGTGAGCCCGCCGTAGGCGCGGCCGAACCGGCCCGGCGGGGGCTCGTCGCCGGCGCGCACGTTGCGGTTGACCATGCCGAAGACCGGCAGTAGGAGCACGGCCAGGACCCCCTGGACGAGCCCGAGCAGCGCCCCCCAGCCGACGAAGGTGGCCGAGTCGAGCTGCTGGAAGACCAGCCGGTAGGCGAGGGCGAGCACGGCCCCGGCGACGATCTGCACCGTCACCCCGTAGATGTAGATCATGCTGGACCGGTCCCGCTGGATCAGGCCGCCCTCGAAGCGGAGCAGGTCCAGCCGGGTCAGCCGCAGCCCGAGGAACCCGGCGTACACCGTCGCCGCCACGATCGCCCCGATGATCCCGCCCCACAGGGCCGCCGCCACGTCCACGCCGCCTCCTCGAATCGCCCGCTCGGCTGCCGCAGTGTACCGAAACCGTCTGTGCCGGGGGCCTGGGCCTGCGGCCCCCCTGGCCCCGTCAGCCGGTACGGGCGGCCCGGTAGACCTCGGCGACCTCGGCGGCCACCACCTCCCAGGCGTAGCGGCGGGCGTTGGCGGCCGCCGCCTCCCCCATCGCGGCCAGGCGGGCCGGGTTGTCGAGCAGGCCGGACAGGGCCTCGGCCAGGGCCTCAGGGTCGCGGGGCGGGACCAGCAGGCCGTCGGTGCCGTCGCGGACCACGTCGCGGTAGCCGCCGATGTCGGAGCAGACCACCGGCCGGCCGACGGCCATGGCCTCGGCCAGCACGATCCCGAACGACTCTCCGCCCAGCGACGGGGCGCAGAACACGTCGGCCGAGGCGTAGTAGGAGGGCAGGTCGGCCTGGGGCACCGAGCCGACGAAGCTGAGATCGGTCCGGAGCCGAGGCGGGACAAGCGCCATCGCCTTGTCCCGCTGGTGCCGGTCGTCGCGCCCGACCACCAGCAGCCGCAGCCCCGGGAAGGCCGGCTTGAGCCGCAGGAACGCCCTGACCAGGTAGGTCAGGCCCTTGCGGGGCTCAAGCCGGCCGACGAACAGCAGCGTCGGGCCGTCGGCCTTCCAGCTGTCCAGCGGCTCCGGGCGGGCGAAGAACTCGGCCCCGACCCCGTTGGGGACGACCGCCATGGCCCCGCCGAACTGGCCCTGCCAGGTGTCGCGGGCCGAGGCGCTGACCGCGATCCGGCCGGCCAGCCGGTCATAGACCCGGCGCAGCAGCGGGCTGGCCGCCTCGAGGGCCAGCGAGCGGCCGAGGTTGGCGTGGAAGGTCCCGACGACCGGCACCCTGCCCCCGGCCTGGGTGACGGCCAGCAGGCCGGCGCTGGGCGACAGCGGCTCGTGGACGTGCAGCAGGTCGTACCCGCCCCGGTGCACGGCCCGGCGCACCCGGACCAGGGTGCGGGGGCCGAACGCGATCCGGGCCACCGACCCGTTGTAGGGCACGGCCACCGAGCCGCCGAGGCCGACGAAGCCGGGCTCGGTCACCGGCCGCTCCGCCGGGGCGAGCACGTCGACCCGGTGGCCGGCCCGGCGCAGCTCGGCGGCAAGGGCCCGCACGTGGTTGCCGACCCCGCCGGGCACGGTCCACTCGTACGGGCAGACCAGGCCGATGTTCATGCCGCGGAGCTTGTGAAATACCGGCTGAGCACGTGCCACTGCTCGGGGGCGGCGGCGATCAGGCCCTCGAACTCGCCGGCCAGCCGCTGGGTCAGGGCCAGGGTGTCCTTGCGGCTGTCGCCGGAGCGTTCGGGGTGCAGCGGCGGGTGGACCACGGCCCGCCAGTGCCCGGGCCGGCGGTCGTGGTAGACGCTGCACGGCAGGAGCGGGGCCCCGGTCCTGAGGGCGATCGAGGCCGGCCCGCCCGGCATCACCGCCGTGGCCCCGAACAGCCGCACCTCCAGCCCGCCCCCGGTCAGGTCGCGGTCGCAGACCAGGCAGGCCAGACGGCCGGCGCGCAGCGCCCTGACCACCCCGCGCAGCGTCTCGGTGCCGTCGTCCAGCGGGAGCAGCTCCAGTCCGAGGGCCCGCCGGTAGACGGCGAAGCGCTCGTACAGCTCGGCCGGGCGCAGCCGCTCCACCACCGCCGTTGCCGGATAGCCGACGGCCGCCAGCCAGGCCCCGCCGGCGTCCCAGTTGCCGATGTGGGGGCTGGCGAAGATCGCCCCCCGACCGGCGGCCAGGGCGGTGTCGATGTGCTCGCGGCCCTCGATCCACAGCCGCTGGCGGATGTCGGCGGCGCTCAGGCCCTCGAGCCGGAACGCCTCCACCCAGTAGCGGCCGTAGCTGGTGAAGCCGCGCCGCACCGTCCGCTCCAGCTCGCGGCGCCCGGTCCCGGGGCCGAGGACCTGGGCCAGGTTGGCCGTCAGGGCCTCGCGGCGGTCACGGTCCAGCCGCAGATAGACGCGGCCCCCGGCCCGGCCGAGGCCGAAGGCCAGCGGCTCGGGGAGCTTGCGGACCAGCTTCCAGGCGGTCAGCCAGCGGCGGCTCGCCGCCTGGCTGTTGGAGATCACCTGCCGATGTCCGACCCGACGTCGGATTGCTGCCAGACGACCATGATGCGCTGGACCACGGTGATGGCGGTGCCGGCGACCAGCACCCACAGGCCGGCCTCGGCGTGCCCGAGCAGCAGGGCGAACCCGAGGACGATGACCCGCTCGGGCCGCTCGGCGATGCCGACGTTGCAGGCGAAGCCGAGGGACTCGGCCCTGGCCTTGATATAGGACACGACCAGCGAGAGGCTCAGCACCAGCGCGGCCAGCATGGCCATGGCCACGTGGTCGCGGACAAGGGCGAACCAGATGACGCCGGTGAGCACGGCCGCGTCCGAGAGCCGGTCGACGACCGAGTCCAGGAAGGCCCCCCGGCGCGACACCCGGCCCGAGGCCTTGGCCACGGCGCCGTCGAGCATGTCGGGGAGGCCGGAGAGGAGGCTGACCGCGCCGCCGATCACGGGCTGGCCGGTGGCGATGAGGGCACCGGCGCCGAGGCTGCCGGCAAGCCCGACCGCGGTCAGGCCGTTGGCGGTGATGCCGGCCTTGGCGAGGGCGTGGCCGGCCGGCTCGGTGACGTGACGGAAGGTGTCGCGGGCCTTGGACGAGAGCACGGATCTACCTGTCGTGACGGGGGCGCTCCTGAGGGGAGCGCCATGGGCTTAACTTGGGGAGGCTAGCACTCCTTACAGACCCGGCTCAACGGCGGCCGGTTACGGCAATATGCGGTGGTAGCATCGCCGCTCCGGCGACATCGAGGGAGGCTGGCTGCCTGTGAAGAGCTACCCCACCGACCGTGTCCGCAACATCCTGATCGTTGGTCACGGGGGCGCCGGCAAGACCTCTCTAGTCGAGGCGGTACTGCATTCCACCGGGGCCACCAACCGCATCGGGCGGGTCGAGGACGGCACGACGGTGACCGACTTCGAGCCCGAGGAGACCCGCAAGCACATCTCGGTCTCCCTGGCCGTCGCCCCCGTCGAGTACGACGGCTTCAAGGTCAACCTGCTCGACGCCCCCGGCTACGCCGACTTCATCGGCGACGTGCGCTCGGCCCTGCCGGCGGCCGACGCGGTGCTGTTCGTGGTCTCGGCGGTCGAGGGGGTGGAGACCCAGACCGAGGTCGTCTGGACCATGGCGGAGGAGCTGGGCCTGCCACGAGCCTTCTTCATCAGCAAGCTGGACCGGGACCGGGCCTCGTTCTCCCGCTGCCTCGACGGCATCCAGGCCGCGTTCGGCAAGGCCTGCCCGCCGCTGTACCTGCCCATCGGCGAGGAGCAGGACTTCCGCGGCCTGGTCGGCCTGCTGTCGGGCCGGGCCTACACCTATGACGGTGCCAAGCGGACCGAGGGCGACGTCCCCGAGGACCTGACCGACGCCGCGGCCAGCCTGCGCGAGCAGCTGATCGAGGCGATCATCCAGGAGTCCGAGGACGAGGACCTGATGGACCGCTACCTGGGCGGGGAGGAGATCGCCCCCACCGACCTGATCGGCGACCTGGAGCAGGCGGTGGCCGCCGGCCGGCTGTTCCCGGTGCTGGCCGGGGCGGCCATCCGCAACGTCGGCGTGACCGAGCTGCTCGAGGTCTGCACCCAGGCCTTCCCCAGCCCGGCCGAGCGCCCCGAGGTCGAGGGCCGCCGCGCCGACCCTGACGGGCCGCTGGCCGCCTACGTCTTCAAGACGATCGCCGACCCCTATGTCGGCCGGATGAACCTGTTCCGGGTCGTCTCGGGCACCTTCCGGCCGGACACGACCGTGTTCAACGCCACCAAGCGCAAGGACGAGCGGGTCGGCCACCTGCTGACCGTCCGCGGCAAGGCCCAGGAGCCGGCCGACCAGGTGGTCGCGGGCGACATCGGCGCCGTGGCCAAGCTGGCCGACACCTCCACCGGCGACACCCTCACCTCCAAGGACGCCCCGGTGGTGCTGCCGTCACCGGTGATGCCCGACCCGCTGCTCCCGATCGCCATCGCCCCCAAGTCGCGCGGCGACGAGGAGAAGCTCTCCTCGGGCCTGGCCAGGGCCGAGGCCGAGGACCTGACCCTGCGGGTCGAGCGCAACGCCGAGACCCACCAGACGGTCCTGTGGGGCATGGGCGAGAACCACATCGAGGTCACCCTGGAGCGGCTCAAGCGCAAGTACGGGGTCGAGGTCACCCAGGTGCCGCTGCTGCTGCCCTACAAGGAGACCTTCAAGGCGCCGGTCAAGGCCCTGGGCCGGCACGTGAAGCAGTCGGGCGGCCACGGCCAGTACGCCATCTGCAACATCGAGGTCGAGCCGCTGCCCCGGGGCAGCGGGTTCGAGTACGCCGACAAGATCTACGGCGGGTCGGTGCCCAACCAGTTCATCCCCTCGGTCGAGAAGGGCGTCCGCAAGGCCATGGAGGACGGCCTGGCCGCCGGGTTCCCGGTGGTCGACATCCGGGTCACCCTGTACGACGGCAAGTTCCACTCGGTCGACTCCTCCGACATGGCCTTCCAGATCGCCGGCAACATGGCCCTCAAGGAGGCGGCGGCCAACTCCGAGATCACCCTTCTGGAGCCCGTGCTCGAGCTGGAGGTGCTGGTGCCCGACGAGTTCGTCGGCGACATTCTCGGCGACCTGTCGTCGCGGCGTGGCCGGGTCGTCGGCACCGACCCCGTCGGCACCGGCAAGACGCTGGTCCGGGCGACCACCCCAGAGGCCGAGGTGGTCCGCTACGCCATCGACCTGCGCTCGATGACCAGGGGCAAAGGCTCGTTCGCGCGGCGCTTCTCCCACTACGAGGAGCTGCCCTCGCACATGGCTGCCAAGGTGATCGAGGAGGTCAACGCCCGCAAGTGAGCGATCCCGGGGGGGCGCTGCTGGTCACGGGCATGCCAAGGACGGCCACGAGCTGGGTCGGCAAGATGCTCGAGGCGAGCGGCGCGCTGGTGTACGTCAACGAGCCGCTCAACCCCCAGCACCCGCCTGGCCGGTCGCCGGGGGTGCTGCGGGCCGACGTCACCCACGCGTTCCAGTACATCAGCGAGCACAACGAGCGGGTCTGGCTGCCGGCCTTCCAGGACACGGTGCGGCTGCGCTTCCACCCGCTGGCCGAGCTCCGCCGCAACCACGGCCCCTACGACCTGCTGCGGACGCTCAAGTACACGGCCGGGTTCGGGCTGGGGCGGCTGCGCGGGCGCCGGGCCCTGCTCGACGACCCCTATGCGGTGTTCGCGGCCCCGTGGCTGGCTCGCCGGGTCGGCTGCCAGGTGGTGGTCACGGTCCGCGACCCGGTGGCGACCGTGTCGAGCTGGCGCCGGCTCGGCTGGACGCC